>DASUEC010000124.1:0-5346 GCA_036275255.1 Limnobacter sp.
GCCCAAGTGTTCAAAGGCTGCATTTCAATGCAGAGCATTATGCCCTTTACCTCAAGTACCAGTCTGCACGGCATCATGGAGGCGGCATGGACGAGGACAGCCGTGAGCAATACTCTCAATTTTTGCTGCAAACCCGAGTCAATTCGCGGCTGGTGGAATTCCGCAATGCAGAGCAACAATTGGTCATGGTCTCCATCATCGACATTTTGACCGATGGCCTCTCATCGGTTTACACATTCTTCGACCCAGAAATCAAAACAGGCCTGGGCGTGTACGGCGTGCTCTGGCAGATTCAGCAGTGCCAAGACCTTGCGCTGCCTTACCTTTACCTGGGTTACTGGATAGAAGAAAGCGAGAAAATGGCCTACAAAGCTCGCTTTTCGGCAGCCGAAGTGCTGCAAGACGGGCAATGGATGCCGATTGAGCATTATCGGGAGCAGGCAGAGCCCCAGTAAAGCAGGTTTGCTCAACAGCAAACCCGGCCCAGCGTTACAATGCTAGGCTGGCTCACCACTTCTTTCTTCCATGTTGCTGCCCTATTCCCTGGTTCGCCCCGCCCTTTTTTCAATGTCGCCTGAGAAGGCGCACAACGTCACATTTGGCACCTTGCAAGTACTTCGCAAACTCGGTGTGCTCAAGGGCCTGATGGGCCAGGCAGTATCCGACCCAATACGGGTGATGGGCATTGAATTTCCGAACAGGGTGGGACTGGCTGCCGGGCTAGACAAAGACGCCGCCTACCTGGATGAACTTGGATTGCTTGGGTTTGGCTTTCTTGAAGTGGGCACAGTGACCCCAAAGGCACAGCCCGGCAACCCCACACCCCGGTTGTTCCGGCTTCCCGCGGCGCAGGCTCTCATCAACCGCATGGGTTTTAACAACCAAGGCGTTGAAAACCTCATTCACAACGTGAAGGCCAGCAAATTTGCAGGCGTGTTGGGCATCAACATTGGCAAAAACGCCGTCACACCGGTTGAAAGAGCCAACGACGATTACCTGGCAGCGCTAGAGGCCGTGTACCCCTATGCCACCTACATCACGGTGAATATCTCCTCGCCCAACACCAAAAACCTGCGTGATTTGCAAGGGGGAGACCACCTGGACCAACTGCTCGCAACCCTCAAAGACAAGCAAAAAGCCCTGGCTGATGAACATGGCCTTTACAAACCGATGGCGCTAAAAATCGCGCCAGATCTGGATGATGCGCAAATTGACGCCATTGCTCAACGGCTTACCCATTATGGTTTCGATGGCGTGATTGCCACCAACACCACCGTCGACAAATCCAGTGTGGCCCACCTGCCTCACGGCGAAGAACAAGGCGGATTGAGCGGAGCGCCAGTGCTGGAAAAATCCACCCATGTGATTGCCCGCTTGTATGCCGAACTGGGCGACGACATCCCCATCATCGGTGTAGGAGGCATCTCCAGCGGCGCACATGCCGTGGAAAAAATACGGGCTGGCGCCAAGCTTGTGCAAATGTACACCGGCCTCATTTACAAGGGCCCTGCGCTGGTGACCGAATGCGCGGCCACCATTGAATTGAACTGCAGCCGCAAGACCTACAAAAGACGAAAGGCCTGAGGCACACGCCGCAATTCAGGTCCGCTTGCCGCGTTTGTACAGTGCTGAAAAAGTTTCACCGCTGGGCACGGGGAAATCGCGCTGGGCGGTCCAGCCTCCCGCACCTGGCAAGTGGGTAATTGCTCCTTTGCGCTTGCCCCACCACGCCAGCAATGCAACAGCCACTCTGGATGCAAAACGGTACAAGACCGGGCGCGTGGCAACGAATGCCCACGCCTTCAGGGCCAGGCGTTCTTTCCAGGGTCGCAATCCGCGTGCAAATTGCTGCTCACGCAGTTTGCGCAACAAATCGGGCAAAGGGATTTTTACCGGGCACACCACATGGCACTCACCGCACAGGGTGGCCGCCTGCGGAAGATCGGGTGCGTTCTCCAGGCCTACATAACTTGGCGTGAGCACCGACCCCATGGGCCCCGGGTAGACCCAGCCATAGGCGTGGCCACCAATCTTTTGATAAACCGGGCAGTGGTTCATGCAGGCGCCACACTTGATGCAGCGAAGCATCTCCTGAAACTCGCCTCCCAAAAGACCACTTCGACCACCGTCCACCAGCACGAAATACATGTGCTCTGGGCCGTCCAGATCGCCCTCGCGCTTTGGGCCGGTCAGCAGTGAAACGTAATTGGAAATGCTTTGCCCGGTGGCAGAGCGAGGCAACAAACGAATCAGGGTTGAAAAATCCTCCAGCGTGGGCACCACTTTCTCAATGCCTGTGATGGCCACATGCACGCGTGGATTGATGGTGCACATGCCCTCATTGCCCTCGTTGGTCACCAGCGCAACCGAGCCGCTTTCAGCAATGGCAAAATTGCCCCCGGTCACGCCCATGTCCGCGGCCAAAAACTCCGGTCGCAAAATCTCCCGCGCTTCCCGCGTCATCTCGGCGATGTCCGTTTTGCGAGGCAAGCTGTGCACCCTCTCAAACAAATCCGCAATTTGCTCTTTGTCTTTGTGCACAACCGGCGCAATGATGTGGCTGGGGGGCTCGTTGTTGTTGATCTGCAGAATGTACTCGCCCAGGTCTGTCTCGCGCACTTTCACATCGGCGGCTTCCAAAGCCTTGTTCAGCGCCATTTCTTCGGTGACCATGGACTTGGACTTGATCACCGATTTCACACCATGCTTGCGCGCAATCTTCACCACCAGTTCGGACGCCTCGGCCGGTGTTCGCGCAAACAGCACGGTTGCCCCGGCTTTGATGGCATTGGCCTCAAAAATCTCCAGCCAAACATCGAGATGCGCAAGCGTGCGGTTGCGAATGGCCACCGCCGCGGAACGCGTGCCCTCAAAGTCTTCCAGCTCGGTGATGCTGCTGGCGCGAGCGCTTACAAACTTGCCAGACAATCTTTTGAGATTTTCCTGAAGCCGCTTGTCGCTTAATTTTTCAATGGATTTGCGCTCGAAAAACATGCTTTGCACTTGCATGCCCCGCCCCCTTAAACCTGGCCAGGCCTGCGCCCGGTCAACAACTCTGCAACATGCAGCACCTGGGTGCTCTCACCCATGCGGCGCAGCCTTCCTTCGATATTGAGCATGCAGCCCAAATCACCCAACACCACCGCCTGAGCACCAGTGGCCTTAATCTGCTCGCACTTGTCGGTGCAAATGGCGGCCGACACATCCCCATACTTGAGTGCAAAAGTGCCTCCAAATCCACAGCATTGCCGACTGTCTTTCATCTCGGTCAATTGCACACCACCCAAGGCTTGCATAAGTGCCCTGGGCTGTGCATGAATGCCCAACTCACGCAGACCGCTGCACGCATCGTGGTAAGTCACATGCCCCACGCTGCCCTGGTCAGCCAGTTTTAGCTTGTCTAGGCCAAGTACGTTGACCAAAAAGTCGGTCAACTCAAAGGTGCGTTGTGCCAGTTTTGCAGCACGCAACTTCAAATCCGGGTCGTTTTTGAACACGTCCGTGTAATGCACACGCACCATGCCAGCACAGGAGCCAGATGGGGCAACCACATAGTCAAACTGTTCAAATTCCGCAAGCCACTTCAAAGCGAGTTTGCGGGTGTCGGCAAGATCTCCAGAATTCCATGCGGGCTGACCACAACAGGTTTGCGCCTGTGGCACCAGCACCTCACACCCGGCAGACTCCAGCAATTCCAGCGCAGAAAACCCGATGGAAGGGCGCATGGCATCCACCAGACATGTAACAAACAAACCGACGCGCAAAGCCTTGCTCCCTTGTGTGTATTTTGATGTGAAGATGCTCGAGTGTAAGCAGCGTGCGGGTTTGCAGCCAGTAGTGATTACCATAAGACATGACGCATTTCACAATATGGTTTACACTTGCCACATCATGAGAAGGAACCCATGCCATGAGTGACGAGTCCATAGGACGAACGAGCATCCAGGTGATCGAACGGATGATGCAGCTGCTGGACGCGTTGGCTGATCACCAAGACCCCGTGGCCTTGAAGGACCTGGCCAGAGACACCAAGTTGCACCCATCCACGGCACACCGCATATTGAACGACCTCGTGGCTTGCCGCCTTGTGGACCGAACAGACCCAGGGCTTTACCGCTTGGGCATGCGGCTGCTTGAATTGGGCAATCTGGTGAAGGCAAGGCTGAATGTGCGGGAAGCTGCACTTGATTTGATGCGCAAACTACACAGACTGACCGGGCAAACGGTCAACCTGTCTGTGCGCCAGGGCGACGAGATTGTGTATGTGGACCGCGCATACAGCGAACGCTCCGGCATGCAGGTGGTGCGGGCCATTGGCGGCCGAGCGCCCCTGCACCTCACCTCCACTGGCAAACTTTTCCTGGCCAGCGACACGCCTGAAAATCTCAAAGCATATGCCGATCGCAGCACTTTGCGCGGCACCACCATCAACAGCATCACGTCTTTTGAAAAACTGGAGCGGGAGTTGATCCAAGTGCGAACCGACGGCTTCGCCAGAGACAACGAAGAACTGGAGATGGGCGTGCGCTGCATGGCTGCGGGCATCTACGACGACTCGTCCAAGTTGATTGCCGGCTTGTCTATTTCGGCACCAGCCGATCGCATTCAAGAAGACTGGCTGCAAGAGTTGATCCACACAGCCCAACGGATCAGCGCATCCTTGGGATGGCAAGGCCGGGTGACACCACCCAGCGGCAGGTTCAGGCTATAAAAAGCGAGCGCACCCTGAAACCCGGTCAATTGCGGCTGCTGACCACATATTGCCGAATGCGCTCCGCATCGGCCATCCTGGCCTGAGACCCCAGTGCATCCAGCAACACAATAATCAGATTGCGATCACCCACCCGCGCCTTCATGACCAGACACCGGCCTGCCTCATTGATGAAACCAGTTTTTTGCAACTCAATGTCCCATTCTTTCTTTTTGATCAGGCGGTTGGTGTTGCGGAAACTGAGCACGCCTTTGTCGGATTGCACCGAAAACTGTGGATCGGTGGAAAATTGGCGAATCATGGGAAACTTTTGAACATGCAAGACCATGCGCGCCAAGTCGTTTGCACTGGAACGGTTTTGTTCAGACAGTCCCGTGGTCTCGGTGAATGTTGTGCTGTACATGCCCAGCTCACGGGCTCGCCGATTCATTTGAGCAACACAGGCAGCCAAGCCGCCCGGGTAATGGCGCCCCAATGCAGACGCTGCGCGGTTCTCTGACGCCATCAGCGCGAGATGGATCAATTCTTTGCGGGTGAACTGATTGCCTGGCCGCAAACGGGAACGGGTGTTTTTGTAGTAGTCGATGTCGTCTTGGGTGATCGATATGACCTCGTTGAGATCCAGCCCCGCCTCC
>DASUEC010000125.1:0-8998 GCA_036275255.1 Limnobacter sp.
AATCCCCGAAAGTGGCAAGTTCTGGCACATCGATGAAGTGGGCATGGCCCACTACGGCATGGTGGCCGACTTTGTGGAAGAGGTTCGCCTGGAGGGTGGTTCAGAAGCCATTGATGCGCTCTACAACTCCGCCGAAGTGTACGTGCGCATGTGGGAGAACGTTTACTACCGCAACAACCCCAAGTAAGGCTTGGGTGGCGTCATGACGATGAAACTTGCGGTGCCCGCCATGTTGCTGTGCCTGCCGGGTGCAGCGCTTGCGCATGCGTTTGGCGAGCCTGTGCAACTGCCCATGCCCTATGACCTTTACATTTTGGGGTGTGTGCTTGCACTGATTTTGTCGTTTGCCTTGCTGGCATTTACCGGGCGATACAACACAGGTGCCCAGCGCACCCTGGTGCTGGGCACGCCGGTGTCGGGATCGGATTGGGCCAGGCTTCAAAAAACCGGGGCTGTATTGCTGTTGTTGGCCCTCGTGTTTTGTGTCGTTGCCGGTGTGCTGGGCAACCGAGACAGCCAGCGCAACATCAACATGACTTTTTTCTGGATCTGGTTTGCCTTGGGTGGGGCGTACCTCGCCATGTTTGTGGGGCATTGGTACAAGGCCCAGAACCCGTGGATTGCTCTGCCAGAAGCGCGCCGACTGTTGAAGTACCCGGCATGGCTGGGGTATTGGCCTGCGCTGCTGCAGTATGTTGGCTTGGTGGCTGTTGAGCTGTTTGTGCACACCAACCCCAAGTCATTGGCTGTGTTGGTGGCCTGCTGGCTGGTGTTCAATGGCACAGGGGTTTACCTGTTTGGCAGAGCGCGCTGGTTGCAGCGTGGAGAGCCTTTTGCCGTGTTGTTCCGCCTGTTTGCTGCCTGCGCCCCCCTGCGCATTCGTTGTGGCAGCACGGGCCGCATGCGTCTGCATTTCACCTGGCCATTTGCCAGCCTGCACCGCACACGTATTGTGCACCCCGCTCACATTCTGTTTGTTTTCTTCATGTTGGCCTCGACGGCCTTTGATGGCCTGCGTGAAACCAAGGTGTACTTCAATGTGTTTTGGCAAGACCCGATGGGTGTTTTAACCCAGTGGTATGGCCAGCACCCCATGAAAATCTACCCCACCGTGCGCCCGCTCTTTGTGGCGTGGGAGGCTTTGCTGCTGGTGGTGTTGCCATTGCTTTACCTGGGTCTGTTTGCGCTGTTCCTTGCCATGGGCCGATGGGTCTCCGGTGGCAGGCAATCCCTGTGGGCCTTGGTGGCCATTCACACACCCAGCCTGGTGCCCATTGCCGTGGTGTATCACCTCACGCATTACTACACGCTGTTGTTTAGCCAGGGGCTTAAACTGCGTGGCATGGTGTCCGATCCCTTTGGTTGGGGTTGGAACATTTTTGGCAATGCCATCACCGGGCGGCTGCCATGGCTTCCAGACATGGCCAACATCTGGACCAGTCAGGTGGTACTGATTCTCGTGGGGCATGTGGCGGCGGTGTGGCTGGCACACCGCCACGCCTTGCGGCTGGAACGTTCACCCCTGCATGCAATTCTCAACCAGTTGCCCATGTTGCTGCTGATGGTGATATTCACCAGCGTGGGCTTGTGGGTGTTGGCGCAACCTTTGCAGGGTTAAGGTTGCGCCAACTGCCTGGTTGCTGCAAAGGCCGCTTACGCTGCCCAGAATGCAGGGGGTGTGGCCCGGTGCCTAGTTGCTGTAGGGCAGCGAGGAATGGTGAAGCACAATCCGCAGATTGCCTTCATTGTCTTTGACATAGCCCCAGGTTTTGTCCACCGTGGTCACTTTGCCGGATTTGTCGGTGAAGCTTACATTGCCCATGGTTAGGGCGGTGTTGCCGTTCAAGCGAATGACTGCGTTTTTGGCTTCCACATTGCGCCAGCCTTTCAAAGCAAACCCCGTGTCATTCGGAAAGTTTTTGTTGTCACCCACGAAATAAGCCAGGGCACCTTCTTCGGTTGAGCGAATGTTCTGCGGCTTGGCAGCCAGTGTGGGTTTGAACAACACAGGCCCCATGTTGTAAGCATAAGCACTGTCCAGTGCCGCCTGTGCAGTCTGTTTGGCTTTGGCCAGGCCGCCCGCTTCAAAATCCCTCGAGATTTTTACCACCGCTTCTCCCCAGGCCTTTTGCGCTTGCAGCACCTCCGCTTCTGTGATGTTGCTGCTCACCACCGCCGTGTTGGCCAAGGCAGCACCGCTCATGACCAAGCCTGCGCCTACCGCCATCGCCCGAATTACTCTGGATTGCTTCATGTTCCACTCCCATTGGGTTACATTCAAAACAAAGGTTTGTTTCTCTGGTAACGAGTTTGGGGTGCAAAAATGAAACTGAGCTGCCAGCCCTGATGAACAATCCCTTGCTGGATCATGAACGCCAGATGAATGGCTGGCTAGCTTTGGTCTTTTTGGCTGGAGGATTCCAGCCGGTAGCCAAGGCCGCGTTGTGTGTGGATCAGGGAGGGCAGGCCTTCCTGATCAATCTTCGCCCGAAGCCGCCGAATGTACACATCCACCACATTGGTCAGCGGGTCTTCGTTGACGCCCCACACGTTGGAAAGAATCCGCTCCCGGCTGAATAGCCTGCCAGGTGCGCTCATCAGCAGTTCCACCAAGGCCAGTTCTTTGGCGGTGAGGGCGATCTCCCGGCCTGCCCGCGTCAGTCGCATGCGCTCCAGATCCAACACCAGGTCGTCCACAACCAGTTGTTTGCGTTTGGGGCTGGGTTGCATGCTGCTCATGCGCCGCCCCAAGGCCTCAAGGCGGGCAAGTATTTCGTCAAATGCGAAGGGCTTGCCCAAGTAATCGTCGGCCCCCATGCGCAGCCCCGTGACGCGGTCATCCACTGAATTGAGTGCAGTCAACATGAGGATGGGCAGCGAAAAACCCTCTGCGCGAAGCGTTTGACAAACCTCCAGGCCAGAGCCATCCGGAAGCATCACGTCCAGAATCATGACTGCGCTGCCCGGTGCTTCGAGCACTTCGCATTGAAGGCTTTTTGCCATGCTCAACCCCATGGCTGCGTTGTGTGCCACCTGGGGGCGGTAGCCTTCGGCTTTCAAACCACGTTCAAGAAAGCCAGACACCCGTGTGTCGTCTTCAACAATCAAAACCCGCATGCAGCGTCCTCTATGGTGGCGTCAAATCCAGGCAAATTGACGGTGACCCGCGTGCCGTGGCCTTCTTCACTGTCCAGCACCATGTGCCCGTGGTGTGCTCGCACAATGGCGGCCGCCAGTGCCAGGCCCAGGCCGCTTCCGTCCGGGCGAACCACCTTGGCCAGATTCCCCCGGAAGTGGCGCTCGAAAACCCGCTTGCATTCCTCAGGCGGAATGCCTGGGCCGTTGTCTGCAATCGTGATCAGGCAGCGCCGCATGTGTTCATCGTCTTCAGCAGACGCTGTGCTGATGCGTATCATGGCGTGTTTGCCGGCGTACTGAATGGCATTGTCCAAAATGATGTTGAACACTTGTTTGAGCCGTTGTGCATCACCCAGCACCATGCTGTCACTGCGCAAATGTGTTTCCACGTGGCAATGTCGCTCCATGATCTGTGGCTGGAATGAGGCGACCGATTGCCGGCAAAGCTCCGACACATCCACCTGCTTGCGGTCCAGCACCAGCGCATCAATGTCACTGCGCGCCAGGGTCAGCATGTCATCCACAATATGGCTTAGCTGTTGGGTGTATTGAACGATCCTTTGCAGGGTTTCGCGGCAGTCCACCGGCGAATGGCCCAGGTGACGAATCGTAATTTCGGCTTCGCCGCGAATGGCCGTGGTCGGTGTTTTCAATTCATGGCTGATGTCGGCAAACATCTGCCTGCGCCTTAACTCGATCTTTTCAAGCCGGTGGAGCGCCTCCTGAAGATCTGCGGTTCTTTCTCTCACCTGGATTTCCAATTGTTCCCTGGCCAGTTGGTCATTGGTCCGAAATCGTGCAATTTCACGCGCCATGTCGTTCATGCTGCGGGCCACCTGCGAAAACTCATCATTGCCTGACGCGGCAATCCGGTGGGCCAGATTGCCCGCCTGCAACGCCTGCGCGCCCTTGATCAGGCGGTTCAGTGGCTCGTTCAGCGATTTCAAGAAGTAATAGGCCAGCAAAATCAACAGGGCTGACAGGCCAATGGTGGCGCTCACGACCACCGTGGTCATGAAGGCGAGCGATGCATCGGCAGCGGTGCGGTCACGGGCCGTGATCAGTCGCTCACGGGCAATGCTTTGTGTGAGGGCCACCCGAAGGTCTTGCCCCTCCGACACATCAAAAATTTGATCCAGCCGTTCGCGGATGGCTTGCGTGGAATCGGACCTTGCACGCCAGTCCGCAGCGCTCATGGCGACCCCCAGTTGTTGCACGCCCTTGCGAAGTATCACCAGGCTCTGCTTTCGTTCTTCCAGTTCTGGCAGACGCTCCGGGTGTTGCTGGTTCAAGGCCTCGGCGGTGATGGCCAAGCGGTCCAGCGTGTCCAGGCTTCTGACCATGTTGAAGTAATGCACCTGGGTTTGCTGGGGGTCCGATTCAAGGCCAGTCAGTTCGTTGGTCAGCAGTGTGCGCAGCAACTGCTTGTTGGAGAGCAGGTCCATGTAGCCAACCAGCAGCTCATTGGCCACACGCCCCTTTTGCACGTTCTGGTTGGCCGCCGCCAAAGCAAAGTACACCACGGCACCTTGAAGAATGGCCAGCAGAACCAAGGCAACAAAAGACATCAACAGCCGTGTTCGAAACACTGCAATCACTCATGCAAAAGGAATACTCCCGGATCGTAGAGGCATTTGGCAGCAAACGCCACAAAAGATCAGGAATTAATCGATCGTTCATGTGGGAAGCATTCGACCCACATCGTCAGTGCATATCATCGTTTTAGTCAATCGAATATCCGCTTCCCGATCAACATACGTCCATTCCAGGCGATTTCATGGCGCTCTGCGTAGCGAACATTGCTGGTAATGGCCTGAAGAGCCTGTTTCGCCTGTGCGCTGTCAACCATCGCCATGGCACGCATTGAAGTGCCCCACGCCTTTTAGTTGTAAGTGACGGTTACGGTGATGGTGTCGCTGTAAGCGCCAATGCTTCTGTATTGCCCTGCAGGAATCACGAGCGTCAGCGGAAAGTTGTGCACCACAGGCACCACCAAAGACAGCAAATTCAGGGTGACAGTCAACAGCCCGCCACCACCGCTGGATACAATGGCGCCGCCTGAAAAGATGTTGTAGCTCAGGGTGGTTCCGCCTGGGCCCACCATGTGGCGGGCTGCGGGGTTGCCCGATGCACCGCCGTTCAGGGCGACAGACACATTGGTGGCCCCTGTGCCCAGCAGGCTGATGCAACTGACCACCAGATTGAACGAGGCGGTGTGCGCTGCCGGATTGGACGCGTTGTACACCTGTGGGGCTGGCGAGCTTCCCGCCCCCACAGAGCAGCTTGGGTTGAACAGGGCGTGTGCCGGTGCACTCATCACAGCCAATGCAAGGGGCAAACTGCGCTTTAGAAGAAAAGGCTTATTCATCGCGCTGCTCCGGCTTGTCAATTTGAACCTCGTTGAAGCGCAACACATATACACCGGGCAAGCGAGGCGTGAGGTCTTGCGTGAATGTTTCAAGGTCCACATCCATGGGCACGCTTTCCGGATTGAGTGACACACGATGCGGCACCGCCAAGGGCACATTGGTGGCCACGCCGCCCACCATGGGCATGCCATTCAGAAATGGCAGGGGTTCGCCCGGAGAGTCCACGGCCAGTGTGGCCTGCTCAATCTGGTTGTTTCGCCCATGCCCGATGATTTGACTGCCTTGCCCCACCAAACTGCCGCCCAGCCCCAAGGTGGCGCCGCCCAGTGTATCGGCCGCGAGCAGGGCATCCAGGCCATGCACCACCATGTTGGCGCGTGCCAGGCTCAGGTCGGGGGTTGATAAAAAGGCATAGCTATTGTCTGCGTGTTGAAAGCCGCCCTGGACAGAATACCCTTCCTGCAAGCCGCTGGCCTTCGACACAGAAAACTGGCCCACACCCCCATCCAACAGGAAAGTGGCCGACACACCGCAAAAGCGCGAGTAGCGGCTACTCACATCGCGGCTTACGCTGCAAAACAGGTTGGCCAGCACCAGCCGGTTGACGACGCGGCTGTATGTGAGCTGCGCCAGCGCAAAATCATCGTTCAAGCCTTTGCGCAAAGACAAACTCGCCTGCTGCCATCGGCCTGTCACCATGGCTGTTTTGCTGCTGCCGAGCAGGCCAAAGCCTGCCGATCCGTAAGCGTGGTTGTAGTTCAGGTCGGTTCTGGCGGGGCGCAGGGTGCCCTTGCTTTGCCAATCAAAATACAGCAGCCCACCACGCACGGCCAGGGCCTGTGTGTGACGGGCTGACAGATCCTCATTGGCATGGATTGAACCACGCACTGTCCACGCAGCGTTTGGTGCGTAGCCATAGGCTGCCGAGCTTTCCACCCTGTCTCGATCGGGATTCACGCCTGCATGGGCTTTCCAGTCGTGTGCGCCTGCGGGCAAGAGGCGGGGCGACACATACAACAGGCTGTTGAATTCTTGCAGGGTGCCGTCCTTTTGACGGACCAGCACCCGCACCTGATTGGCGCCGCTGTCCAATGGCACATTGAACAAACTCATCTGGCCCGGCTGGCCCACGGTGTTGAAGCGCAGCCTGTCGTTGACCAAGACCTGCACTTGAGAAGGCTCATACAGACGGCCTTCAAACAGCAAAAAATTCTCGCTGACTTCGGCGTTTTCAATGTACTGAAGGCCATACACCGATCTGGCCGCCTGTCCATCCGGTTGCAAAAAAAGCTTGCCCACTTTGTACTGAGTGAATTTGTTGAACGATGCAGGGCCTGTCCGTCGGGATTCAAGCAAGTCAACCGACGCCTGGTCAAATCTTGACCAGTAAAACTGCGAAAATCCGTTCTCGCTTTGCATCACGATGGAGTCGGAGCGCCCTCGCTTGCCAGTGCCTTGGAGTTGGTAGCGCAGGTTGCCGCCCAGTTCGCCCGTCATGCTGGACTGCGGGGATTTGAACAGCCGATAATTCCAACCCACTGACCATGCGCCAAAAGTCGGCACGGGACCTTGTCCTGGCGTTCTGAAGTTGACACGTTGGTCATGTGTTTTCACATACCTGTTCACGACAAATTCACCGCGCGTTTCGTTGTAGGTGCCCTCCAGCCTTTGTGCGTCGGCCACAAAGTCTTTGTTCGAAACCAGTCGCCCCACCCGAGGCTCGCGCATTCCATCGGCATAAACCACCTCGAGCAAAACATCTTGCTGCGGGTCGTGTTTTTGTCCCACTGCGCCAAAGGCAAGCACTCGGGACAGTTGGAGTTGCATGGCGTGGCTGTTGTTGCTGCCCATCAAAGCGAGGGCGAGCATCGGCGCAAGCGCACGCCAGTCCATGTTCAGTTGGCGTGGGGCTCACCCTCTTTTCTGAAGGGAAGCGACATGTTCACGCGAATCTGCACCACCCCGGGAATTTGGGTATCCAACACCTGCTCGAACAATACCCGTGGCTGCGCATCAAACCATTCTGCATCGGGGTTGCGCAATTTGAATCTGACCACACGCGGAACCCCTGGATTCAGCGTGAGCTGGCTTGGGGAAACAATCATTGAATCTTGCCACTGCGCTGGCAAATTGATTTTGTAGTGCACAGGTTCTGCGCCCAGATTTTGAAGGGTGACCGAACCAAAGCCGGTTTTGCCCGACAAAGCCACAAAGGTGGGGGCCACAGACACTTCAGCGTGTGCTGACTGGGCCAGCAAAGCCAGGGTGGTGAGCACTGCGATTGAACAATGGCGCAGGGTATTCATGGTCAATACGTCACGGTGACGGTCAGCGTGTCGGTGTAGGCACCAGGTGCCACACTCTGGCCAGCCTGAATGGTGCCGTAAACTGTCAAAATCTGCGGCAGACCCGACCCGGTGCCGGCCACGGTGGAACCTGCATTGTCCCAATTCGTCGTAAAACCAGCGTTTTGCCAGACTTTGTAGCCCAACGTGTCAGACCCCGGGCCGCTCATCAAGCGCGTGGTCGTGGTGCCACCGTTGGCCCCCTCATTGATTGCCACGGTGTATGAAATGCCATTGCTGCAAGTCACCGTGAGTGCCGCCGTGGCGGTGCTCTGCGTGCTTGGGTTGTAGTTGCCAAATACCATGGGCGATGTGGCCAGCAGGCATGAAGAAAGCACGGTGGCAGAGACTGCGATGGTGCCTGTGGCGGTGGCTGCATGCGTCGCCGTTGCACCGCCCATGGCCAGGGCAAGCAGCGTTGCTTTGCTCACTCGAAGAAATAATGCATTCTTGCTCATGTCAAACTTCTACCTAAACGGGCAGACAATGCATTCAGGTTAACCCTTTTGGAGGTGCCCTAAGCCGCAATAAGCAGGCGAAAAACCCTGCATATTCATGCACGGAGCGGGTGTTGCTGCGCTTCCAGCCCCCGTTCAATGTCAAGCGCAGCCTTCTTGACTGTTTTTCTCAGCCATTGGTTTGCCTCATCTTGATCGTTAAGACTGCTCCAAATCATCGACACATTCCACGTATTGCTCGTAACCGGCAAGTCGAAAATGGTCAACGCACATGGTCTGGCAAGCCTCAATGCTATGCGCTCTGGCACTGCGGCGATCAAATCGGTGGTCGCCAGGGTGAAGGGCAAAACCATCATGTGGGGTGTTGCAAATGCAATGCGACGTTTCAATCCGTGCTTTTCGAGTGCTTCATCAATCGCCCCTTTGAGGTCGCGGCTCAAAGTGGTCAATGCGTGCGGATACTGGACATATTTTTCCAGGCTCATTTTTCCCTTCTTCAGGGCAGGGTGACCGCGCCGCACAATTCCCACAAATCGCTCTTCAAACAGATGCTCAATCAACGTTTGCCGAGGCGGCGCTGAAAACACACCCATGGCCAAATCAATGGTTCCTTGTTCCAGAAGTTCTGCCACGTTTTGTTTCTGGTACTCGATTGTCTTCAGGTTCACGAAGGGAGCTTGATGCATGG
>DASUEC010000126.1:0-10020 GCA_036275255.1 Limnobacter sp.
ACGCCATCAGGGTGGTCATTACATCTTCGTCACTCGGCTGGCTTGGGCAACGGGCAATGCAATCCATCACCCAGGCACCGTTGAAATCGTCGCGGCCAGTGCTTTTGGGCCAAGCCCTTTGCACAAAAGGGTGTTGCAACAATTCAATCAGCAGGGGCTCGTTGAGCCGCCCGGACGCAGCGATGTTTCCGCCATCGTCGTAGTCAAGCCCAAACCGGGATTGGCTCCACCAATCCATCAGGCAATTGGCCGGGCCGCAATCACCGCCCAACACCGCACCCTGCTGCCCCTGCAGAACGGTCAGGTTTGAAAATCCACCCAGGTTCAAAACCGCACAACGGTCACCAATGCCTTTGGACAGCAACCACGCTTGGTGAAAAGCGGGCACCAGTGGAGCACCCTGCCCGCCCAAAGCAACGTCTTTGGAGCGCATATCGGCCACCACGTCTATTCCCGTTTCCACGGCCAACAAGGCTGCATCCAGCATTTGGTAGGTGTAGCCCAAGTCGGGGCGGTGGCGCAAGGTTTGACCATGCGCTCCGAGCACATGAACGTCCTGAGCCTCCAGCCCGAGGTCGCCCAGCAAACCTCTCACCGCCGAGGCATATGCCAGGGAAAGACGCCTGCGAGACTCCAGCATGAGCGCCAATGGGTCTTGATCAGGAGAGAACCGGGGGGGGATTTGCTGAAGATTTAACAAGGAGCGACGCAAATCCTCGTCAAAGGACTCGCTTCGATGCCCCAGAAACCGGAGTGAACCATTTTGGGCATCGATGTGCAAACCAGCCACGTCGATGCCATCGGTGCTGGTGCCAGACATGGCGCCCAGCAAGATCATTATTGAGCTCTGGCGATCCGTTGTGCGGTGGCCAGCTCCATGCGTCGATCCAGCGCCATTTGCACCCGTTTGAAGTCGTGCAAGCTCTTTCGGTCCAAAGGTTCGGCCCTGGCCACGTTGATGCTCAGCGGGTCTTTGGGCACGCGGTTGACGCGGAACTCGTAATGAAGGTGCGGGCCGGTGGCCCAGCCTGTAGCTCCCACGTAGCCAATCACGTCGCCCTGCTCAACTTTTTGTCCGCGGCGAAGGCCCTTGCCAAACCGGCTCAAGTGCGCATAGGCCGTGCTGTAACCGCTGTGGTGCTGAATTTCGACAAAATTGCCGTACCCGTTTTGAACCCCTACAAAAGTGACTGTGCCGCTGGCCGTTGCCATGATGGGGGTGCCTGTGGGCGCCGCGTAATCTACGCCATGGTGCGCCTTCCAGCGCTGCTGGATTGGGTGAAAGCGGCGAGTGCTGAAGCCGGAGGAAATTCGCGAAAATTTCAGTGGGGAACGCAGGAATGACTTCCGCATGCTGCGCCCCTCCTCGTTGTAATACCCGGGAGAACCGCTGCTGGGAGCAAACCAGTATGCCTTGTGCGACTGGTTGTTGTTCACAAACTCCACCGCCAGAACCCGGCCGGCGCGGGCCGAACGGCCTTCCAGCGTGAGGTCTTCGTACACCACCTTGAATTCGTCTCCACGGCGCAATTCGCGGTGGAAGTCAATGTCGGAGGAGAAAATCTCTGTCAACTGAATGGCGATTGAATCAGGCAGACCCGCCTTGTCAGCTGCAGCAAAGAGGGAGGACTCGATGCGACCGGAGCGAAACACAATCTGCTTTTCAAAGTCGACAGATTCGCGCTTGGCAGTGAACACACCGTCCTTTTTCTGGATCAGAATGGACTCCTGGCCTTCTTCTTCGAGGGCGCTTTTGTAGCGCAGCCATTTCAGGTCGCCATCCAGGGTTTGCTGGACGGTGAGCACTCGACCGGCACGCAAATTAACCAGCTGCTTGGCCAAGGGGTCTTTGCCCATAAAAGGTGCAAGGCCCTCGGTGTTAACACCCATGCGCTCCAAAAGACCGATCAGCGTGTCGCCACGACGAATCCGTTCTTCAGCAACCAAGGGGTCGACCGTGTACACCCCGGCTTGGTCAAGGTTGAGTTCAATGGCCTCGACCACGGAATCTCCACCGAGCTTGTTCGGACCGACCACATTATTTTGGACAGAGCCAGCGATTGCAACCACTGCACCCAAAACAGGGAATGAAAAAAACCCTACAATGACCCACTTTCTGTGGCTGTGTGAGGCGGGCAATACGTCGTCTGCAAACTGCAGACCCCGGTGCGCCAGGCCCCTGGCCAGAGAAACGCCCTGGCCCCACGCGGCGATTGCTCGCTCTAAAAAATTCTGAAGCATCATGTTTTAATTTTTTGATGAGTAAGAACCGTCTGCCGATCGCCCTCAATCGGCCCGGATTTTCAAAAATACAACACTGCGATTGCGAGAGTGTAACAAAGGATTGCCAAATGAAACAGTCACCTGATAAGTGGGGCGAAAATAATTCAGTCGATGCATCAAATGTCTCCGAAACAGTGCGCCATGCACTGGAAGTGACCAAACGAGGCTGCGAGGAGCTGCTGATTGAGTCCGAATGGCTCCAGAAGCTGGTTCGCAGCGAGCAAAGCGGCAAGCCACTGCGCATCAAGCTTGGGCTGGACCCGACAGCGCCCGACATTCACTTGGGCCACACTGTGGTGCTTAACAAACTGAGGCAGTTGCAAGATTTGGGCCACCAAGTGATTTTTCTGATTGGTGACTTCACTTCCATGATCGGCGACCCCTCAGGCCGCAACAGCACCCGCCCACCACTCACCCGTGAACAGGTTCAAGAGAACGCCAGAACCTACCATGAACAAGCCATCAAGATTCTGGACGCAGAGCGCACTGCCATAGAGTTCAACAGCACATGGCTCAACCCCCTGGGGGCCGATGGCATGATCCGGCTGGCCAGCAGTTACACGGTGGCGCGCATGCTGGAGCGGGATGACTTCACCAAACGTTACCAGTCAGGAACACCCATTGCAGTGCACGAGTTTTTGTACCCACTGCTGCAGGGCTACGATTCGGTGGCGCTGCGCTCTGACCTGGAATTGGGCGGCACCGACCAGAAGTTCAATTTGCTGATGGGGCGTGAACTTCAAAAGCAGAACGAGCAACCCCCCCAGTGCATTTTGACCATGCCACTGCTGGTGGGCACCGACGGGGTGGACAAAATGTCCAAATCCAAAAACAACTACATCGGTGTCAGTGAGTCCCCCACCAACATGTTCGGCAAAGTGATGTCCATCAGCGACACCCTCATGTGGAACTGGTACACCCTGCTCAGCTTCAAGCCCATGGCCGACATTGAGGCCTTGAAGAAAGCTTGCGAACACGGCGAGAATCCGCGCAACGCCAAGGTTGCGCTTGCCCAGGAGATTGTGGCCCGATTCCACAGCAAGCAAGCGGCCGAGGACGCACTGGCCGAATTTGAGGCGCGCTTCAAGCAAGGCGCACTGCCTGACGACCTGCCGGAAATCACCTTGAACCTGCCAGAGGGAGACGACCAGGCCGCCCTGGCCTGGGTGCTCAAAAGCGCAGGCCTGTGTGAATCCAGCAGCGACGCCAATCGCAACATTCAACAGGGTGGCGTCAAGCTGGATGGCGAAAAAGTCTCGGACAAAGGCCTTCGCCTGAGCCCCGGCACCTATGTGATCCAGGTGGGCAAACGCCGCTTCGCCAAGGTGCATCTGGCGTGAACAGCAACTGGGACACCTGGCCCGCCCGGCCCGCAGACCACACACGGTTTGTGCTGGTTCGCCACGGCGAAACCGACTGGAACCTGGCAAAGCGCTTCCAGGGCCACACCGACATTTCGCTGAATGCGCATGGGCTGAGCCAAGCCCGTCGGCTGGGCCAACTGTTTTCTTCCATCCAGGCAAGCAGGGCAAGTCATCCCCTTGCGTTTGCCCATTGTGTAAGCAGCGACTTGCAAAGGGCCCATCACACGGCGATGGCCATTGCACAGGGCGAGCATGCGGTCGAGTTGGACACACGCCTGCGCGAGCGCCACTATGGCCATTTGGCCGGCTTGACCGGCGATGAAATGCATGAAAAATCCCCCGAAGAGTTTGACGCCTTAAAACGCCGGGACCCACACACCCCCATCCGAGGAGGCGAGAGCCTGTTTGAGTTTTACAGCCGGGTTACACAGGCCTTGAGCGAACATGCACAGCGCTGGCGAGGACAAACAGTTCTGCTGGTTGCGCATGGCGGCGTGCTGGACTGCATATACCGGCACTGCACAGGCCAGGCTCTGCATACACCGCGCGCCTGGCCCTTGCCCAACTGCGCCATCAATGTGATTGACCTCGCACCCCACGGCGAGCACCGCGTGGTGGTGTGGGGTCACACCGCCCACTTGGACAGCGGTGCTTCGGGCCAGAGCCTGGACGAAGTGGATGGCAGGGTGGCCTAAACCCGGTGGTTCAACACCGAGCGCGCGCTCCAATCGCGCCCGCAGGCCCGCCAGACGCCTCGCCCAAAGCCCATGAAATCATTTAGAATGGTGGGCTGTTTTTGAACCCTTGGATTGTTGGAAATTCTTATGTTTAACCGCCAAACCGGCATTGCCCAAACCGACCCCGAATTGTGGTCCGCCATTGAACTGGAAAACGCCCGCCAGGAAGACCACATCGAGCTGATCGCTTCTGAAAACTACGCCAGCCCGGCCGTGATGGAAGCCCAGGGTTCACAACTGACCAACAAATACGCCGAAGGCTACCCCGGCAAGCGCTACTACGGTGGCTGTGAGCACGTGGACGTGGTGGAGCAACTGGCCATCGACCGCCTCAAAAAACTGTTTGGTGCAGAAGCCGCCAACGTGCAGCCCAACTCCGGCTCGCAGGCCAACCAAGCCGTGTTCTTTGCCCTGCTCCAGCCCGGCGACACCATCATGGGCCTGTCTTTGGCCGAAGGGGGTCACCTCACCCATGGCATGCCACTGAACATGTCGGGCAAGTGGTTCAACGTGGTGTCTTATGGCCTCAACGAAAAAGAAGAGATCAACTACGAGCAGGTTGAGCAACTGGCCCGCGAGAAAAAACCCAAGTTGATCATCGCTGGCGCCTCTGCCTACGCCCTGCGCATCGACTTTGAACGCTTTGCAAAAATCGCCCGGGAAGTGGGTGCCTATTTCATGGTGGACATGGCCCACTACGCCGGCCTCATTGCGGCAGGCGTGTATCCCAACCCCGTGCCCCACGCCGACGTGTGCACGTCGACCACGCACAAATCACTGCGTGGTCCACGTGGCGGCATCATCCTCATGAAAGAGGCCATCGCCAAACAAATCAACAGCGCGATTTTCCCAGGTATTCAGGGTGGCCCGCTCATGCACGTCATCGCCGGCAAGGCCGTGGCATTCCACGAGGCTCTGCAACCCGCGTTCAAGGAATACCAGCAACAGGTGATCAAAAACGCTCAAGCGCTGGCCGAAACCCTGGTGGCCCGAGGCCTGCGGATCGTCTCTGGCCGCACGGAAAGCCATGTGATGCTGGTGGACCTGCGCGCCAAGGGCATCACCGGCAAGGCCGCCGAAGCGGCACTGGGCAATGCTCACATCACAGTGAACAAAAACGCCATCCCCAACGACCCCGAAAAGCCATTCGTGACCAGCGGGATTCGCCTGGGCAGCCCGGCCATGACCACGCGTGGCTTTAAAGAAGAGCAGGCCCGGCAGGTGGGCAATCTGATTGCCGACGTGCTGGAAAACCCGGAAGACGAGGCCACCTTGGCCGCCGTGCGGGCCAAGGTGAAAGCGCTCACCAGCCAGTTCCCGGTTTACAAGTAACCCCAGCGGCCTGGCTCCATGAAATGCCCGTTTTGCGGCCACGCCGACACCCAGGTGGTGGACTCCCGGACCCCCGAGGAAGGGGACACCATCCGGCGTCGGCGGCAGTGCGGTGCTTGCGGCAAGCGTTTTACAACCTATGAAAGAGCAGAGCTTTTCTTGCCTGCCATTGTTAAAAAGGACGGGTCGCGGGCAGACTTTTCAAGAGACAAACTGCGCGGCAGCCTGATGCTGGCCTTGCGCAAGCGCCCTGTGGCCGCAGAGGCGATTGACCAAGCCATTGCTCGCATCGAAGAAAAACTGTTGGTAAGCGCTGCCCGGGAAGTGGACACCAAATTCATCGGCGAACTGGTCATGGAGCAATTGCGGCACCTCGACACCGTGGCCTACATCCGCTTTGCGTCAGTGTACAAAAGCTTTGAAGACCTGCAGAGCTTTTCCGAAGAAATTGCCCACCTCACCGCCCCGGCAGAACCCAGCAAAGCCAAACCAGCAGCACGCAGCAGCAGCGCCAGCAAGTCTGGCAAGGCTTGAGCCGCCATGGCCAACCTGCCCTACGCACCACTCAGCACAGAAGACGAGGTCTTCATGGCCCAAGCCTTGGCTTTGGCCTGGCAAGGTCAATACACCACCACGCCCAACCCGCGGGTGGGCTGTGTATTTGTGCGGCAAGGGCAAGTGATTGCGCAAGGCTTTCACAGCCAGGCCGGGCAAGCCCATGCCGAAGTGCAAGCCATGGCCGATGCCAAAGCCCGTGGCGTAAGCCTGGCAGGCAGCACGGCTTATGTCACACTGGAACCCTGCGCCCACCACGGCCGCACCGGGCCGTGTGCAGAGGCTTTGCTCACCACAGGGGTGCGTCGCGTGGTGGCTGCCGTGCTCGACCCCAACCCCCTGGTGGCTGGCAAGGGCATGGCCATCTTGCACCATGCCGGGGTAGAGGTCAGCCTGGGGGCTGGGCACACAGGGGCGCGCTGGATCAACCGAGGGTTTTTCAGCCGCATGGAGCGTGGACGCCCCTGGGTGCGGCTGAAAGTGGCAGCCAGTGCCGATGGCACCACCGCATTGAACAATGGCACCAGCCAATGGATCACCGGCCCCGAAGCCCGGCACGACGGGCACCACCTGCGCGCGCAGGCCTGTGCCGTGCTCACTGGCATTGGCACGGTGAAGGCCGACAACCCGCAGCTCAATGTCCGCGGCATCCACACGCCCCGCCAGCCCCTGAAAGTGGTGGTGGACAGCAAGCTGGACATTCGCCCCGATGTGCAACTGCTGCACACCGGGGAGGTGCTGGTGGCCCACACACAAAGCGCCCCACCCGCATGGCATGCCACGCACCCCAATGCAGCCCACATTCAATTTGTGAATGTGGCGCCCGTGGCTGCGGGCCTGCACGATGGCCCCATCAAAACCGACTTGCGCAAACTTTTGCGCCTGCTGGGTGAGCGGGGAGTCAATGAGCTACACCTGGAGGCTGGTTTTGGTTTGAATGGCTCTTTTCTTGCCGAGGGCCTGGTCGACGAGGTGGTGCATTACATCGCCCCGGTTTTTCTGGGCCCCGGGCAAGGCATGTTCCGCCTGCCTGCGCTGGATGCCCTTCCGACCCACAGCACATGGGCCTTACACAGCCACACCATGCTTGGCCCAGACCTTAAAATTGTCTGGGTGAACACCCAAACCCGTTTGTAACTTTGTGCCCAGCACACCCATTGGAGCAGTACCACCATGTTCACCGGCATCATCGAATCCATCGGAACCATAGAATCAGTCTCCCCCCTGCAAGACTCCGCCTGGGCGGGCGTGCGGCTGCAAGTGCACGCCCCCACGCTGGATTTTTCGGACGTGAAACTGGGCGACAGCATTGCCATTCAGGGCGCCTGCATGACCGTGATCCGCATGGAAGCTGCACGCTTCTGGGTGGACGTGTCTCAAGAAAGCCTGTCCAAAACCGTTGGCCTTCACCAACCCGGCGAGGTCAACCTTGAAAAAGCAATGCGCCTGTCTGACAGGGTGGGTGGGCACCTGGTGAGCGGCCACGTGGATGGTCTGGGCAGTGTTGTCGACTTTTCGCCGGTGGGTGAAAGCTGGCACCTGCAAATACGCTCACCAAAAGCACTGAGCCCTTTCTTTGCCTACAAGGGCTCGGTGACGGTCAACGGAGTAAGTCTCACTGTCAACAAGGTAGACGACCTGCCCTCGGGCGAGTGCGATATTCACATCAACCTGATTCCCCACACGGTGCAAATGACCACCCTGAAACACCTGCTGGCAGGCAGCCCGGTGAACCTGGAGATTGATCAGATTGCGCGTTATTGCGAGCGCATTGTGAAGACGATGAATCTTGGATGACCAAACCAAGCGACGGGTGGATCACCGCTTGTGGCAACTTGGGGAGCGCTTGAACGATTCGATCACGCGTGAAAGACGCCAAACACAGGAACCGAAATTGAGTCCAATCTTGCGCCCAAAAGGTCAATTAAATTGATGCCATTTTCGGCATTTGTTTAACCTTTGGACAGCGCGAAAGGATCACGATACTGAGTCAATGCCCACGACACAGGACACACTCAGATGACAACCATTGTCGATCGACTCGTTGACAGCGTTCGCGCGCTTCCCTCCATACCCCAAGCGTTGCAAGAGGTTTTGGACACACTCAACAATGAAGACGCCAGCGTACAGGACATCGTGGAGCCGCTGTCCAACGACATGGCGCTCACCCTTAAGGTGCTTCGGATGGCCAACGCCGCGCACTATGGCCTGAAGAAACAGGTGGCCTCAATCGACGACGCCATCCACCTGGTCGGCTTCAACGCGGTGCGCACCATGGTCATCTCTTCCGGCCTGATGGGTGCATTTGACGAGATCGAGGGGTTTGACATGAAACGCTTCTGGCGACTGTCTCTGCTCTCGGGCCTGATCGCACGGGACATTGCAAAACTGAACGGCACTCACCCGGAGCAGGCCTACACAGCGACACTGATGCATGGCCTTGGCGTGCTCGCACTTCACCGGGCCTTTCCAGAGGAATGCCAGCAGATTGACCGGAAATGCCGTGACACCACCCCTCAAGACCGGGCACTCTTCGAAATGGATGGGATTGGCATCCACCACGGCCAGGTTGGCGCAGAAATCGCGAAAAAGTGGAACCTGCCGGAGGCAGTGGCGCAGGCCATTCACGACTATGCGTTTCCGCAAATACAATCAACGGCCATGTCCTTGATTGCGTTTGTGGCCACAGCGTTTGCAATTGACCTGGAGGACAAGAAACCGGACGAGCAGTTGGGAGCCTGCGTTGCACCGCATGTTTACCACAGCTTGGGTTGCCCGAAAGCCCGTTTGCTGGAGCATGCAGAACGCTGGAAGTCCTATCGGGATTCCACTGACAGTCTGGTGTCATAGCACAGGTGAGGTTTCAAGTCGGCAAGCTCACTTGGCCACGATGCTTCCAAACAAGGCAGTTGCCTTGGACTTGGTGTTGTCGGCGTCGGTGCCCAAAGCAATGCCCGTGAACCGGACCGGCCCGTCGGGTAGCTCCTTGCCAAATGCCAATCGTGCATCTGCTTGAAGATCCCGCGATTCCGTCACCATGCCACCGCCTGGGGATGAGTCACGCAACACCATGTTTTTTACGCGGTCGGTGTAAGGGTTGTTGAACACCATCCCAACCGGTTCGCCCGGGCTGCCCCACACATAGCACAAGGTTGCTGCGGGCAAAGGCTCGCCCGAAAGGGTTCTGGCTGCGCCCAGGGCCAAGCGCGTGCCCAGGCTTAAGCGCGATTCATCAATCTGTACAAAAGCACACACCTTGGCGCCCGCATCGTCTCCGGCTTTGGTTTGGAGTTTGGCCTGTGCCGGATGCTCCAACACCTGCCAAGCCCAACCCATGGTGCTGAGCACTTGTGGCTGTGCGAAGGCGTGCACCAGCGTGCCATACGACTGGTTGGCGTTTGCCTGCAACAGGGTTACACCCGCCTTTTCCACCAGCGAAAAACGCGTGTGCGCCGCGATGTCGGGGTGATATTGGGCTTTCCAAGCCCCAGGCAGTGGCGCTTGTGCATCGGCAGGCCACGGTGCCACCAAGCCGGAGGCCCGCGCTGACGCATGGTGTGCAAACAACACCACGGTCAAGAAAGTCGCTGCAATGTGCGCGACAAACCTGGGCTGTGTCCACGTCAACAAACTGCCTGAATTCATCCCTGCCCCCTTCCCACGCGACATGATCTCCCCGTGTGGACCTTGCCCCATCAATAACGTTCCGCCCAATCGCCGGGCAAATCGCCTTGTGCAATCGCCCGATG
>DASUEC010000127.1:0-4856 GCA_036275255.1 Limnobacter sp.
CTGGACGGTGCCCTGTGCAAGTTCTTGCTGGATGAAGTGAAAGACCCCCTCTGCCATCAGGTGTTCAAACACATCAACGCCGACGAGGCTCGCCATCTGGGCGTGGACTTTCATGTGCTGGAAATGCTGGGCCACGGCCCGGCTTACCGGCTTGCGCTGGAAAGCATTGCAACGGCCATCAACCCCAAGCTGTTGCTTGGCATGGCGGTGTATTTTCCCTTGCTCAACAAAATGCGCGACAACATTGTCGCCATGGGCCTGAAGGAAGAAAAGCTTTACCAGGCCATGGCCAAGTTTGAAAAATACGGTGGTGAGACGCCGGAAGGCCGACGCAATCCCTGGTACCAATTGATGCGCATGCATGGCCGCTGGGTGATTGACCGCAGCAACAAGTTCTACCACGTGCCCGTGGATGCGGCGGTGAAGGCATCTGCCCACATCCCCAAGCGCTGGTTGCCAGCTGTGCCGAGTTGGGTGAACAAGCTCACTTGGCAACCCACAGCCTGAACGGCGCCGACCAACCCACACAAACCAAATCAACGACCCACATCACCATGACGACAAGCAAGGTTCAATCCAAGGCGCTGCAATCCGGCAGCGTTGCACGCAACAGCGCCAAGCCTGCGCAAAAGCGCAACTCCACAGCCCGCCAGGCAGGTGCTGGGTCTGCGGGGGAGCAGGTGTTTGACACGCTCATCATTGGCGCAGGCTTTGCAGGCTTGGGCAGCGCCATCAAGCTGCGAGAGGCGGGTGTTCACAACATTGCCATTCTGGAACGGGCTGCCGACGTGGGGGGCACCTGGCGGGACAACCAGTACCCAGGCGCTGCCTGCGACATTCCTTCCAACCTGTACAGTTTCTCGTTTGCGCCCAACCCGGCCTGGTCTCGAAGTTATTCTGGCGCCCGCGAAATTCTGGGGTATGTGCACAGCCTGGTGAATGATTTTGGTTTGCACCCATTCATTCGTTTCCAGCAAAACGTCACCCAGCTTGAACTGGACGAAGCGCGGGGTCTGTGGGTGGTGCACACCGAGGCTGGTTCGGTGTGGCGGGGGCGCAGCATCATCATGGCTTCGGGGCCATTGGCCAACGCGAGTTTCCCCAACATTCGTGGCATTGAGCGTTTTCAAGGCAAGAAAATACACTCGGCCCGCTGGGACCACAGCTACGATTTTGCTGGCAAGCGGGTGGGTGTGATCGGCACGGGTGCAAGCGCCATCCAGATTGTGCCCGAGCTGGTCAAAAAGGCAGGCAGCGTGAAAGTGTTTCAGCGCACCCCGCCCTGGGTGATGCCAAGGCCAGACTTCACCACCTCCACATTGAGCAAAACCCTGTTTGAAAAACTGCCCTTCACGCAGAAAGCCATTCGCGAAGCCCTGTACTGGACCCATGAAAGCATGGCCCTGGCGGTGATTTGGGATTCGCCCATGACCCGGCTGGGCGAGCGACTGGGCAGGGCGTTTTTGAATGCGCAGGTGAAAGACCCCTGGTTGCGCCGCCAGTTGACACCCGACTACACACTGGGTTGCAAGCGCATCCTGGTGAGCAACGACTATTACCCCGCGCTACAACAGCCCAACTGTGAGCTGATCACCTGGCCCATTGCCGGTATTGTGGAGCAGGGCATACGCACCGCCGAGGGCATTGAGCACCAGTTTGATTGCCTGGTGTTTGCCACCGGGTTTGATGTGCCCAAGAGTGGCACGCCTTACCCCATTCATGGCGTGGGGGGGCGCGTGCTGGCGCAGGAGTGGACCCGCGGAGCACAGGCTTACAAGAGCATCAATGTGAGTGGTTATCCCAACCTCTTCATCATGTTTGGCCCCAACAGCGGGCCAGGGCACAACTCGGCGCTGGTGTACATGGAAGAGCAGATCGCCTATGCCGTGCAGGGCATTCGCACCATTCTGGATGGCCAGCACAAATTGCTGGATGTCAAACCCGATGTGCAAGCCAGGCACAACCGCGTGCTGCAAAAGCGCTTGTCCAAAACCAACTGGAACTCCGGTTGCACCAGTTGGTATTTGACCGAAGATGGCTTTAACGCCACCATGTTCCCCGGTTTTGCCACCCAGTACGCCGCCCAAATGCGGCGGTTTGATCTGGCTGCATATCGCCAAATCAAGGTGGCAGCAGCGGCGTAGCAAATTTTTCAGCGCCACAGGCTAGAATCGGGCATCGTCAGTTTTAAGTAGTGTGGTACACGATGTCCGAGTCTGCCAGCAACATTCGTCCCGACCCGCGGGAGCAAACACCCGCGCCCGTCAGCTTCTGGCAAGCGTTCCGGTTTTGGTTGAAGCTTGGCTTCATCAGCTTTGGCGGGCCAGCCGGGCAAATCGCAATCATGCACCAGGAGCTGGTGGAGCGCAGGCGCTGGTTGTCTGAGCGGCGGTTTCTGCATGCGCTGAATTACTGCATGGTGTTGCCTGGCCCGGAGGCCCAGCAACTGGCCACCTACATCGGCTGGCTCATGCACCGCACCTGGGGCGGCGTGGTGGCCGGTGCACTGTTTGTGTTGCCTTCCTTGTTCATTTTGATTGCCCTGTCCTGGGTTTACATCGCCTTTGGCGATGTGCCGGTGGTGGCGGGTATTTTTTATGGCATCAAGCCTGCGGTCACCGCCATCGTGGTGCATGCAGCCCACCGCATAGGGTCGCGCGCGCTGAAAAACGGCTGGATGTGGGCCATTTCGGCAGCGGCTTTTGTGGCCATCTTTGCACTCAATGTGCCTTTCCCGGTCATTGTGATTGCGGCCGGGTTGGTGGGGTATGTTGGCGGAAAAATTCGCCCCGCCCTGTTTGCCATGGGTGGGGGCCATGGGGCAGCCAAGGCCAGCTATGGCCCGGCACTCATTGACGACACCACCCCCACGCCTGCGCATGCACGTTTCACCAGATTGCGCCTCTTGACGGTGGTGTTGGCGGGTGCCGCGCTGTGGCTGCTCCCCATGGGTTTGCTCACCGCCATGCTGGGCTGGCAACACACCTACACCCAAATGGGCTGGTTTTTTACCAAGGCCGCCTTGCTTACTTTTGGCGGGGCGTATGCGGTGTTGCCCTATGTGTACCAGGGGGCGGTGGAGCGGTTTGCCTGGCTCAATCCCACACAAATGATCGATGGCCTGGCCCTGGGAGAAACAACACCCGGGCCGCTCATCATGGTGGTTGCCTTTGTGGGGTTTGTGGGTGCTTATTTGCAAGAGTTGTTGGGGCCGGGCTTGTCATTCTGGTCGGGTGCGCTTGGGGCTGCACTGGTCACCTGGTTCACATTCTTGCCTTCGTTTGTGTTTATTCTGGCGGGCGGTCCTTTGGTTGAAAGCACACACGGCGACCTCAAATTCACCGCGCCGCTCACAGCCATCACTGCGGCGGTGGTGGGGGTCATTCTCAACCTGGCCCTGTTTTTTGCGTACCATGTCATTTGGCCTTCCGGCTTTGAAGGCTCCATGGACTGGATCAGCCTGCTCATTGCACTGGGTGCCTTTGTCGGGCTCATGCAATTCAAGCGCAGCGTGATGGAAGTGTTGGGTGTGTGTGCAGGCTTGGGCCTGGTGGTCCAGTTGTTGTTGAAGTGATGGCGGAGAAAAAGACCTTGGTGACCAAAGAGGCATTGAACGAATTCATGGCGGTGCAGTTTCCGCAAGCGCGTTGTGTGGTTGAGGAGGTCAATGCAGAGCGGGCCATCATCCGCTACCGCATCACCGAGGCGGATTTGCGCCCCGGCGGCACCGTGGCAGGGCCAGTGATGTTCTTGGTGGCCGACTGTGCCTTGTACGTCGCCATTTTGGGGCGCATTGGCATTGTGCCTCTGGCCGTCACCACCAACATGAACATCAACTTTTTGCGCAAGCCCGCCGCAGATCGGGACATCGTCGGTGAGTGCAGGCTCATCAAGCTGGGCAAACTGCTGGCCATTGGTGAGGTTACTGTGTATTCCGACGGGGTAGAAGAACCCGTGGCACATGCCACAGGCACCTACGCCATTCCGCCCAAGCGGGGCTGAAATTTTTACAAAGGAGTTGGCAATGAGCAAACCACAACACTGGTTGGGTATTTCGGGCAGCTTGCGCAGCGCTTCCAGCAACACAGGCTTGTTGCGCACCGTGGCTGCCCAACTTCCCGAAGGCGTGACCTTCCAAATGGCAGACCTCCGCGAGGTGCCGTTTTTCAACGCTGACCTGGCTGACCGTCCGGCTGCGGTTCAAACCCTGTTTGATCAGATGGCCCAGGCCGATGCACTGGTACTGGCCTGCCCGGAGTACAACTATTCCTTGGCGCCAGCCTTGAAAAATGCGATCGACTGGGCCTCCCGCTACCCCGACAACGCCTTGCTCAACGGCAAGCCCGTTGCCATCTGTGGTGCAGGCGGTGGCATGGGCACATCGCGCGCCCAGTACCACTTGCGTCAGGTGTGCGTGTATGTCAATCTGCATCCCCTGCAAAAACCCGAGGTGTTCTGCAATGCCTTTGCAGGCGGCTTTGATGCCCAGGGCAATGTGGTGGATGACAAGATCAAGGCCAACCTCGATGCCATGGCCAAAGCCTTGCATGCCTGGACAGCCCGCCTCGCCTGAAAGGGTGGGGCCATTGTTTTTTAAGGACAATTCCTAAAGTTTGATTTTTTTCGAGCGTTATATGAGTCACAAGGCAGCGCACAACAGTGCTTGACACTGAAGGCGACTGACCCAAAGACACTCAAACACTGCTTGGAGAAATATCATGCTAGGAATCAACACCAACGTTGCATCGCTGACCGCCCAGAAGAACCTCTCTGGCTCGGGCATTGGCTTGAACAATTCGATTGCCCGCCTGTCCTCGGGTTTGCGCGTCAACAGCGCCAAGGACGACGCCGCAGGC
>DASUEC010000128.1:0-10949 GCA_036275255.1 Limnobacter sp.
GAATCGATGAAGTCATCTGAGCCACCTTTCCCTCGCGAATCAGGTTGCGGATGGGCGGGGTGGCCAGCATGATCTCGTGCGCAGCCACGCGCCCACCACCCTGCTTTTTCAAGAGAGTCTGGCAAACCACCGCTCGAAGGGACTCCGACAGCATGGCACGCACCATCGACTTGTCGGAGGAAGGGAATGCGTCAATAATCCGGTCGATTGTTTTGGGTGCCGATGACGTGTGCAAAGTGGCCAACACAAGGTGCCCCGTTTCTGCGGCAGTGAGTGCCAATTGAATGGTTTCTAGGTCACGCATTTCGCCGACCAGAATCACATCCGGATCCTCCCGCAGTGCCGACTTCAATGCAGCGCCAAATGAATGGGTGTGCTCGCCCAACTCCCGCTGGTTGATGATGCAGTTCATGGGCGTGTGTAAAAATTCAATGGGATCTTCAATGGTCAAAATGTGGGCGCGTTGATGGCGGTTCACATCGTCCACCATGGCTGCCAGCGTGGTGCTTTTGCCCGAGCCTGTTGGCCCTGTCACCAACACCAGGCCGTTTGGCTCTCGCGCAATGTTCCTGAACACCGAAGGCGCTTCCAACTCTTCCAGAGTGCGAACCCGGCTGGGCACCACCCGGAAGGCCGCCGAAGCCCCACGGCTTTGCATGAACGCATTCACGCGGAATCGCGACAGCCCCTCCACTTCCATGCTGTAGTCGCACTCATGTTGAGTCTCCCACGCTTGCCATTGCACCTCGCTCATGGAGCTTTGGATCAAACGGTACACTTCCCGATGGGGCAGCACCGTGTCACTCAAGCGCTTTATATCCCCATCCACGCGAATCATGGGTGGCATGTCCGCAGACAAATGCAAATCCGATGCATGCTCCTCCACCGCCCAGGTCAAGAGTTCAGTCAGTGTCATGTGGCTATAATCTCCATGTGGTGAATCCCATCCGCTTCCAGGGCAATTGCAGCCATGACCGCAGCACAACAACTTCAAAACATCCAGCAACGCATTCGTAACGCCTGCCTGGCAGCCCACCGGCAACCCGGTGAGGTTCAACTTTTGGCAGTGAGCAAAACATTCCCCGTCGAGGACGTGCTGGCCCTCGCCGACGCGGGGCAACGGGCCTTTGGTGAAAATTACCTTCAGGAAGCGGTGGACAAAATCACCCAAGCAGCGGAGCAATCCGAACTGGGCAAAATGCTGGAGTGGCACTTCATCGGCCCCATCCAGAGCAACAAAACCCGCCCCATCGCCGAGCACTTCAGTTGGGTGCACAGTGTAGATCGCCTGAAAATCGCTCAAAGGCTCTCGGACCAACGCTTGCCGGATTTGCCGCCCCTCAACGTGCTGGTGCAGGTCAACACCTCGGGCGAGTCAAGCAAATCGGGCGTCGCACCACATGAGGCCCTGGGCCTCTGCAAGGCTGTGGCACAACTGCCTCACCTCACATTGCGCGGCCTGATGACCATCCCCAGCAACACTGAAAACACCACAGCGCTGCGCGAAGAACTGCTGCTTTGCAAAAAGCTGTTTGACTCGGTTGGGCAAACCGGCATCGCCGTGGACACTCTCTCCATGGGCATGTCCGCTGACCTGGAGTTGGCCATCGCCTGTGGCTCCACCTGCGTGCGGGTGGGCACGGCCTTGTTCGGTCAACGCAGCAAGTCATCCATTTCAAACCAAGGTTGAAACAACATGAAGAACATTGTATTCATCGGTGCTGGCAACATGGCCTATGCCATTCTGGGCGGCCTGATTGCCAAAGGCGCGGCACCGTCGCAGTTTCGCGCAGTCGACCCAAGTGAACATGCCGCTCAAAACATGGCCGAGCTCGGCATCGCATGCACACCCCAATGGCCAGAGGCATTCCAAGCCGAGGTGGTGGTGTTGGCGGTCAAACCCCAACAAATGGAAGCCGTGTTGCGGTCCCATGCAGCACATTTGGGCCAGGCATTGCTGGTAAGCATTGCTGCCGGTGTGGGCGTTGAGCAAGTACGCACTTGGAGCGGGCAGCCCCAGGCCCGCGTCGTGCGCTGCATGCCCAACACGCCTGCCTTGGTGGGCCAGGGAATGGCCGGGCTGTACTTCACAGCCAACTGCGCAGCAGAGGATCAAGCCTTCGCCCGCCAAGTTTTTGAGAGTTGTGGTGAAGTGATTCAGGTAAACCGGGAGGAAGACATCAATGCCGTCACTGCCATTTCAGGCAGCGGGCCAGGCTACGTGTTCTTTCTCATGGAGTCGCTCGCAGCAGCCGCCCGCCAGCTGGGCTTCGCCCCGGAGCAGGCCAATTTGCTGGTTCAGCAAACCTTTCTTGGCGCAGCCACCTTGGCCAAGCAATCCAGCGACTCCTTTGCCACCCTTCGAGAAAAAGTCACATCCAAAGGCGGCACCACCCAAGCCGGGCTGGAGCAGTTGCATGCATCGGGGGTACACACCGCCATCGAACAAGCAGCGCGCGCCGCCTGTGCCAGGGCCGAAGAATTGCAACGGGGTGGCTAATGGCCGTACTGGGCCAGCAATCCTGCAAACAATGCAAACCCAAACCAGTTGTTGTGCAAAAAAGCACGGAAGCACTGCGCCCTGTCCCGGTGGCGGATAAGCCGGTGGTGGTAAGCCGCCAGGCCTGCCGCCACACTCCAGGCCAACCAAAACCACACCGAAAATCCCAGGGCAAAACCCACCACCGCCCACAAAGACAAGCACAGGGCATAACACAGCATGATGCCCAGCACATCAAATCGCCCCAGCGTGATGGCCGAGGTCTTGATGCCAATTTTGAGGTCATCCTGCTTGTCCACCAAGGCATACTCTGTGTCGTAGGCCACCGTCCAAAACACATTGGCCAAAAACACAAGCCATGCATACCAAGGCACGCTGCCTTGCACCGCCACAAAAGCCATCGGAATTGAAAAACCAAATGCAATGCCCAGGTAAGCCTGTGGCATGGGGAAAAACCGCTTGGTGAACGGGTAAGACGCTGCAAGAAACGCGGCGGGAATGCTCATGAGGATCACCGCCAACCCCAAAGGCAAGGTGACCAACAGCGCAATCAGCGCCAGCCCAGCGGCCAGAGCAAGGGCCTCCCAAGACTGAATGCGACCAGCTGTCAGCGGACGGTTGCGCGTGCGTTCCACCCGGTGATCAATGTCACGGTCTGCGTAATCGTTGATGGCACAACCGGAAGATCGCATCAACACAACCCCCAGCAAAAAAGTAAGCAGCACCTTCACAGGTGGCAGCCCTTCCGCAGCCAACCACAGGCCCCACAAAGTGGGCCACAACAACAGCAAAATGCCGATGGGCTTGTCAAGCCGCAGCAACAGCCAATAATCACGAAGCCGTGCAGCCAAGGCAGCACTTTCCATCAGCGCACCATCAGGGGCGAATCCAAAAAGGTCACCCCATTGAGTTCGCAACGCAAAATACTGTCGCGCAGCGCTTCAAGTGCCTCACGGCGACCAAAACTTTTGCGCCACACCAAAGCCACAGTCCGCTTGGTGTCTTCGTCCTCCAGCGGCACATAAGTGAGCAACGATTCTGCCGGCACCGGCTTGGGCACAGAACTCGACGGCAACACCGTGATGCCAATGCCAGAGGCCACCATGTGGCGAATGGTTTCCAGGGAACTGCCCTCAAACGTGCGCTGAATGCCCTCAGAGGACTGCGAAAACCTGGAGAGCTCGGGGCAAACACCCAGCACCTGGTCCCGGAAACAATGGCCAGCCCCCAAGAGCAACATGTTCTCGCCCCGCAACTCATCTGAACGAATGCCGCTGCGTGTGGCCCAACGATGGGATTTTGGCAGCGCCACCACAAAAGGCTCGTCGTACAAAGGCTGAATCACAAACCCGGATTCATTGATGGGCAAAGCAAGCACCGCAACATCAATCTCACCCTGCTTGAGCAACTCTAAAAGACGGACCGTGAAGTTTTCCTGAAGCAACAAAGGCATGCTGGGCACGCGGTCAATCATGCTCGACACCAGCCCCGGCAGCAAGTAGGGGCCAATCGTGTAAATCACCCCCACGCGCAAGGGCCCGGCCAATGGATCCATGCCCTGCTGGGCAATGTTCTTGATGGCCTGGGCCTCTTCAAGAACCCGCTGGGCTTGCACCACAATGCGCTCACCCACAGGGGTTAGAGACACCTCACTGGACCCCCTCTCAAACAGCGAGACATTCAACTCTTCTTCAAGCTTCTTGATCGCCACCGACAAGGTGGGCTGGCTGACAAAGCACGCATCGGCAGCACGGCCAAAGTGCTTTTCTCTGGCCAAGGCCACAATGTATTTCAGCTCGGTGAGGGTCATTTATATTTACTATCAAGACAGCGGCGACAATTATTATCACAAACCAAGACAACCGCCGCAATAGCGAGGGCACTGTATTTGGTGCCGGGCACCGATTACAAGCGCATGGGCAAAATCACCATTTGCTGACCCGCGTTGTGCAAACGGCGTTGTAGCTCCAAGGCCGCCTGGTTGTGCAGCAACCTCGTCAATACATTCTCGTTGTCAAACACCAGTTTGCTGGTGAAGAAAATGGCATTTGGATGGTCATCAGAAACCTGTTGCGCCAAGCGCGTCAACTCCGCCACTGCGTCGGTGCCAAAACCAAGATAGCTTTTGGCGCGCAAGCCATGGCTGCGGCAAAAATTGACAAAGTAATTCAGCGACACCGAGGCATCCACGCGCAATGCCTCCAGGGTCTCGCGACCACCATACACATTTGAATCCACCGTGCGTGCATTGATGAAAATGAAGTTCTGAAAATGATTGGGAAACATGCGCTGTACCCACAGCAAAGCGTGCAAACCACCGCCCCGACTGTTGCCCACCACAAACACGGCTGTGTTGCCACCTGCAATGAGGTCGGGCGGGGAGCTTTCCGAACCATACTGGATCATCGCAAAGGCCTCATCCACCTTTGCAATTCTGGCCCTGGTATCACGGTAATGGTTTCGCACAGCCAGGCAAATCGCCACCACAATCGCCGTGATCAACATGGTCACCCAGCCACCCTGGAAGAACTGAGTCACAATGGTGCCCAACAGAATGGAAGCCGAAACCACAAAGCCCAAGCCAGCTGAGAGCAAGCCCTTGAACCAGCGCTTTTCTTCCCGATGCCGCCACCAATACACCGACAGCCCCAGCAAAGAAAGGCTGAACACCAAAAACACATTGATTGAAAACAGGACCACCAACAAATCCACATTCGCCGCGCTTAAATAAATGGCCAGCAAAGCCAACCCACCCATCAGCAACGTGCCATTCTTGGTGACCATGCGGTTGGACAGATACCGAAACTGATGTGGCAGCCATGAATCCATCGCCATGGTAGACAACACCCTGGGACCAATGCTGAAGGCAACATGCGCAGCCAAAAGCAGCACTGCTGTCTCCAGGCCCAACATCACCAACAAACCGGCAATCACATACGGCCAATCCCAGCCGATGCCGGTGAACACCCGCTCAAACAACACCCCGTTCAAAGCCATGGTGGGCTCTGCACGCACATCCCAAAGCAGGTACAAAGCAGCCAGGCTTGCAGCCCCAAAAGCCAGGGCGCAGGCCACATAGGCCAACATCTTTCGACGATTGTCCGCACTTTGCCGGTAACGGCTGTGTTGGATGGTGTCGGACGCCGCCTCGATGCCCGTGTAGGTGCCCCCCCCCAGGAAAAACCCGCGCGCAAAAATTGCCAGCACAGCCAGCATGCCCATGTCCTTCCATTGTGTCTGGGTGCCTTGAACGCTGTCGCGCACAATTCCGCCCATGTCCTCAAAATGATCCGACAAAGCCACCAGGATGAACACCAAATGCGTGAGCAAAAACGCCACAAACAACCACTTGAAGGGTTTGAGATTCAGCCGCCTTGCCTGAAGGTGAAACGCCATCAAGCCGGCCATCAGAAACATCGATACCCACACCCTGTACTCATAAAATGCAGGCGGCAAAAAACTGAACATCAGGTGCGTGGAGGCGCTGATGCCCAAAGCCACCATCAACACATAATCCACCAGCAATGCGGCGCCTGCCAACAAACCGACCCGTGCACCCAGCAGGGTATTGGCCATGGCATACGCCCCACCCCCTTTGGGAAAAAGCTCAGTGACCCGAAAGTAGGTGAGCGACACCAGCAAAATGGACAAAGCCGTCAGCAAGCCGAGAAACAGCAACAAATGGCGCGAGTCCCCCAAGGCCTTGAATGACTCCTCTGGACCAAAAGCGATGGAAGCGAGACCACAGGCACCCACGGCCACCCAGGCATACTTTTCGGAGAAAATGTCGTCCTGCTCGGCTGCGGTCAGGCGCGTGTTGGCTGAAACAGCAGAGGCAGACGCTGCGCGCGCCTTCGGACGTTGGCTCATTGATTGGCATTGCAGTGCAACAAACAAGCCAAGTATGGTATACCGTCCGCCCGTCCAATACAATCGGCCCACCGCGCGTTATCATTGAACACGTTTGCATTTAGACGAATTTCACCAATTTTTACCTTGACAGCCATGACCCAAGCCACCGTAGTGTCCACATCCAAAGCCCCTGCCGCCATCGGCCCTTACAGCCAAGCGATTCGCTTTGGCAACCTGGTATTCACCTCTGGTCAGATTGGTCTCAACCCCACCACCGGCGAACTGGTGGGTGCCGACACGGCCGCTCAAGCTCGCCAGGCCTTTAACAATCTCAAAGCAGTGGCTGAGGAGGCCGGGGGCAGCCTCGCCAACGTCGTCAAATTCACGCTATTCCTCACAGACCTCAGTGAGTTTGCACAGGTCAACGCCATCATGCAGGAGTTTGTGGAGCAACCCTACCCAGCCCGGTCCACGGTCGGGGTGGCCAGCCTGCCCAAAGGCGCTCGCTTCGAAGTCGAGGCTGTTCTCGCGTTTTGAGCCCACGGCGTAGACACATTGGCCGATAACCCCGCACCCGCAGGCATCCCGCCTGGCGCTAGTTCTGCACCAACGCCTGCCGAACCCGCCTTTCCTGAGTTGGCAGCGCTGCCTGCCAGCATCGCCGAACAGGTTGGGAGCTTGCTTGCAGCAAAGCACTGGATGGCCCTCGCCTTGCATCTCCCGCTGCGCTTTGAAGACAGGGCATCCATCACCGCCATGGACGCCTTGCAAGTGGGGCAAAAGGTAAACATTCAAGCCACTGTGACGGCACAGGAGGTGCAGCATCATCCCCGCAAGCAACTCAAAGTGTGGGTGGAGGACGGTGAAACCCGTTTGCTGCTGAGGTGGCTGCACTTCTATCCTGGACTGCGAGACAAGCTTGGGGAGGGCACGCTGCTTCACATCAGCGGCCAGATTCGCCAGGGCTACGGCACCCTGGAAATGGTTCACCCCACGGTGAAGCTGCTGCCCGCACACGGCATGCCTCACTCGGCAACCCCCGCCAACCAAGTCAGCAACACCTCGAGCACTGGTGTTCTTGAACCGGTTTACCCCAGCAGCGGCAGCCTGAAACAGGCCGATTGGCATCGGTGGATGCGCAGGCTTCCACCAGCATGCTTTGAAGACACTTTGAGCGATCAGCAGCGCCATCAACATCAATTGCTGGACTGGGCCAGCAGCCTGAAGGCACTGCACGGGCAGGCCAGTCCTGAAGACCTTTACAACCTCAACCTGCGGACCCACCCCGCCTGGATTCGTGTCAAGGTGGATGAACTGTTGGCCCAACAGTTGTTGCTCTCCACTTGGCGTGCACAACGCCTACAAGAAAAAGCCCATCCCTTGAGCGCCGACCCCAGCGGCTTGATTGACCGCTTTCTTGGCCAACTCCCGTTCCGCCTGACCGGTGCGCAACAACGGTCCGTGCGAGAGATTGCCCATGACCTGCAACAGACCCACCCCATGCAGCGTCTGTTACAAGGCGATGTGGGCAGTGGCAAGACCCTGGTGGCTGCCATGGCCTGCCTTCAGGCGGTGGCCAACGGCATGCAAGCCGCCATGCTGGCACCCACGGAAGTGCTTGCCGCACAGCATCATCACAAACTCGCCCCCCTGTTTGAAGCGGTGGGGGTGCGATGCGCCAAACTACAGGGCGCCATGAAAAAAAGCGAAAAAAACCGAATCCTGCAAGCCCTGGCAAACGGAGACATCGATGTGGTCGTGGGCACCCACGCCCTGGTTCAAGAACAGGTGCAATTCAAACAACTTGCCCTGGTGGTGGTGGATGAACAACATCGTTTTGGCGTGGCACAAAGATTGTCCCTGCTCGCCAAGGCAACAGGGGGCATGCTGGCCCATCAATTGATGATGAGTGCCACGCCCATTCCCAGAACCCTCGCGCAAACCTATTTGTCCGACCTCGCGGTTTCCAGTCTCGACGAAAAACCACCGGGTCGAAAACCCATCGTGACAAAACTTCTGTCTCAAAAAAAGCGGGAGCAACTGATTGCAGCCATTGAACACGAAATCGCGATCGGCCAGCAAGCCTACTGGGTGTGCCCCCTGATTGAAGAAAGTGAAGCCCTCGACCTGCAAGCGGCGCAGGCCACTTTCGAGATGCTTCAAAGCCAGATGCCCGGGCGGCGAATTGGCCTGCTGCATGGGCGGCAGGACAACAAACACAAGCAAGAAGTCATGCAGGCATTCTCGAAAGGGGAACTCGACCTGTTGGTTTCCACCACCGTGATTGAGGTGGGTGTGGATGTGAGCAACGCCAGCCTGATGGTGATTGATCAAGCAGAACGCTTTGGCTTGGCCCAGTTACACCAATTGCGCGGGCGTGTGGGTCGAGGCTCGGTGCAAAGCGTCTGCGTGCTCTTGTATGGTGGCCCACTGTCTGCCACCGCCAAAATGCGCCTGAAGGCCATGCACGAAAGCGACGATGGCTTTTACCTCGCCGAAAAAGACCTGGAAATTCGGGGCCCTGGCGAGTTGCTCGGCAAACGTCAATCAGGCATGCCCATGCTGAAATACGCCGACCCCATGTTGGACAAAGATCTGCTGGAAAAGGCACGCCAACTGGCCTCCAGCATGCCCCCTGGCAAAGGGTTGGCCGAACGGCACATGCGGCGATGGCTGGAAGAAACACCTTGGTGGCTCAGTTAATAGCGCCCGGGCATCACAGGCAACAAAAAAGCCAACCCGAAGGTTGGCTTTTTTTGCCGGCTGGACAAGGGCGAGAGATTACTCCGCTGCTTCCTTGTTCACACGGTTTGGCAGCTTTTCCTTGATGCGCGCAGACTTGCCTGAACGCTCGCGCAGGTAATACAACTTGGCGCGACGAACGTCACCACGGCGCTTCAGCTCGATCTTTTCAATCAAAGGGGAGTACAACTGGAATGTACGCTCCACACCTTCGCCTGAAGAAATCTTGCGAACGATGAAAGAGGAATTCAAACCGCGATTGCGCTTGGCAATCACCACACCCTCGTAAGCCTGCAAACGCGAGCGGTTGCCTTCAACCACGCGAACGCTGACCACCACGGTGTCACCAGGTGCAAATGGGGGGATTTCTTTACCCAGGCGAGCAATTTCTTCTTGCTCGAGTTGTTCAATCAAATTCATGCTGTGCTCCAGATCATCATTCACGGCCTTCAAGGCTGTTCAGAGAAGAACAACATGGCCGCCAGAGGATGAATAACAAATTCAGGGTTGCCTACTTTTTGGTCAGCAACTCTGGCCTAAAGCGTTTTGTGTAGAGTTTGGACTGCTCAAAACGCCAATCCGAGATTTTGCCATGATTTCCAGACAAAAGCACGTCTGGAACCGCTTTATTTTCAAAAACTTCCGGTCGAGTGTAGTGCGGGCAATCCAGCAAACCCGACTCAAACGAATCCTGAACCGCCGACTCTGCGTGATTCAGCACCTCAGGCAACAAGCGCACCCAGGCGTCCAGCAGGCAAGCCACAGCCAACTCCCCCCCAGACAACACAAAATCACCCAAACAATAGGTTTGGTCAACATAAGCATCGATGAATCGCTGATCCACACCCTCATAACGGCCACACAACAGAATCGCCCCTTCGGTTTGGGACAGGCTGCGCAAGTTCGCCTGCTGCAGCAAGGGCCCATGTGGGGTGAGAAAGATGAGGGGCGCGTGGTCACTGCGGTCAGCGCGGATCGCATGCAACGTTTTCACCAGAGGCTCGGCGAGCATGACCATGCCCGGCCCCCCGCCGTAAGGTCGATCATCGACAGTGCGGTGCAGGTCTGTTGTGAAATCACGGGGATTCCAGCAGCGCAGGCTCGCCAGGCCTTTTTTGAAGGCCCGCCCCACCACACCCAACTCCACCAAGGGCGGAAACTGGTCAGGAAAAATGCTGATGACATCAAAACGAGGTTGGGGCATGGAATCTACACACCGGACAGAAGAGTGTCAGTAATCAAGTTGCCAGTCCGCAACAATGCGCCTGGCCACCACATTGACATCCAACACATGGGCCTCAACAAAGGGAATAAGACACTCGCCGCCTGGCACCTCGGCCTGGCTGGGAGTTTTAACCACCAGAATTGGATGCGCGCCGTGGTCCACCACTTGGGACACAAGCCCCAGCTCATCGCCCTGTGGATTGCTCACGAGACACCCCACCAAATCCACCAAGTAGTACTCGCCATCCGCTGGCGCAGGGAACCTTGAACGCGACACATGCACTCGAGAGCCCTTGAATGTTGCCGCCAGCTCACGATGCTCCACTCCTTCCAGGTGTGCAACCAATCGATCGGCATGGGTCTTAACCTGCAACACCCTGAACGACTCGAAGATCAACTGATCGGGCCGCGGGCGAACCACACGACCCACGGCACCTTCGGACGCGGCTGGCAAGCGCGAAACCCACCACTCACGGGCCTTCAGCAACACCACGGGATCTTCCGAAGATGGCAGCACATTCACCCATCCCTTCAGGCCATATGGCTCGCCAATGCGCCCCAGCTCAACCAAATCATCGGGTTTTTTTGCAGTCATCGCGAATCAACTTGCAGATAAAAAAACAAAAGTCCG
>DASUEC010000129.1:0-4371 GCA_036275255.1 Limnobacter sp.
GGAGGGTGCCTTCTACCTGTTCACCCTGCGCTTGGTGCCCGTGTTTCCATTCTTTCTCATCAACCTTTTGATGGGGCTGACCAGCATGAAGGCCTTCACCTTTTTCTGGGTAAGCCAATTGGGCATGCTGGCAGGCACTGCGGTGTATGTGAACGCAGGCACCGAGCTGGCCAACATCACCAGCCTCTCCGGCATCCTGTCGCCCGGGCTTGTTCTCTCGTTTGTGCTGCTTGGTTTTTTCCCCCTGGTCGCCAAAAAAATCACCGACCACCTCAAGGCCCGCAAGGTGTATGCACGCTGGACCAAGCCCGCGCGCTTTGACCGCAACTTGATTGTGATTGGCGCAGGCGCAGCCGGCCTGGTGAGTGCGTACATCGCTGCAGCGGTCAAGGCCAAAGTCACCCTCATTGAAGCGCACAAAATGGGCGGCGATTGCCTCAACTATGGTTGCGTGCCGTCCAAAGCCCTCATCAAAAGCGCCAAGCTTGCCCATCAAATGCGGCATGCCGAGCACTATGGGCTTGGCAACACCCAACCCCGGTTCAGCTTCAAGGCCGTGATGCAACGCGTGCACAACGTGATTGCTGCCATTGAACCCCACGACAGCATAGAGCGCTACACCAAGCTCGGTGTAGACGTCGTGCAGGGCCATGCCACACTGGTGGACCCATGGACCGTCGAAATTCGCCACAACGACGTGCACACAAGCCGGCTCACCGCCCGCAGCATTGTGATTGCCGCAGGTGCACAGCCCTTTGTGCCGCCCTTGCCCGGCATAGAGCAGGTTGGCGTGCTCACCAGCGACACCCTCTGGGATCAGCTTGCCCAACGCGACGAAGCACCCAAACGGCTGGTGGTGCTGGGCGGTGGCCCCATTGGATGCGAACTTGCACAAAGCTTTGCACGCTTGGGCAGCCAGGTCACCCAAGTCGAAATGGCGCCGCGCATCATGATCCGCGAAGACGAAGAAGTGTCCCAAATGGCCCGCGAATCGCTGGAGCGCGACGGTGTGCAGGTGCTCACCCAGCACAAGGCGGTGCGCTTTGAACAGAACAATGGCGAAAAACATCTGGTGGTTGAGCATCAAGGCCAGGAGAAGCACATTGCCTTTGATGACATCATTTGTGCCGTGGGCCGAGTGGCACGCCTCAAGGGCTATGGGCTGGAGGCCTTGGGCATCGAGACCCACCGCACCGTGGTCACCAACGAGTACCTGGAGACCCTGTACCCCAACATTTACGCCTGCGGCGATGTGGCTGGCCCCTACCAGTTCACGCACACCGCAGCCCATCAAGCCTGGTATGCGGCAGTCAATGCCCTCTTTGGACAATTCAAAAAATTCAAGGTGGATTATTCCGTGATTCCCTGGGCCACCTTCACCGACCCCGAAGTGGCCCGTGTGGGCATCAACGAGCAAGAAGCGCAAGAACAGGGCATTGCCTTTGAAGTCACTCGTTATGGCATCGATGACCTGGACCGCGCCATCGCCGACAGCGATGCGCATGGCATGGTCAAAGTGCTCACCGTGCCTGGCAAAGACAAAATACTCGGCGTCACCATCGTTGGCGTGCATGCCGGCGACCTCATGGCCGAGTTTGTGCTGGCCATGAAACACGGCCTGGGACTGAACAAGATTCTCGGCACCATCCACACCTACCCCACACTGGCTGAGGCCAACAAATACGCTGCAGGCGAATGGAAACGTGCACACGCACCCCAGGGCGTGTTGATGTGGCTGGGCAAGTACCACGCCTGGCGATTGGGCTGACCTTGCACAAGGAGAAAAACATGCGCAACAACACAGACTACGACCTCGTGGTGATTGGTGGTGGCTCGGGGGGCGTGGCCAGTGCCAGGCGCGCAGCCAGCCACGGTGCCAAAGTGGCCCTCATCGAGAACAGCCGCCTGGGGGGCACCTGTGTCATTCGCGGTTGCGTGCCCAAAAAACTGATGATGTACGCGGCCCAGTTTGGTCAAACCCTGCGCGAGGGTTTGCAGCCGGGTTGGCAAATAGAGCATGCACAATTCGACATGGCCACCTGGCAGTCGGCCAAAGCGCGAGAAATCGACCGCCTGGAAGGCATTTACGCCAAGCTGCTGGGCAACAGCGGTGTTGAAGTCATCCACGGCACCGGGCACATTCTGTCATCGTCGCAGGTGCAGGTGGGCCCCCGCACATTGAGCACGCAGCGCATCCTGATTGCCACAGGCGCATCACCCAACCGCCACGCATTTCCGGGCCTGGAAACCGCAGCCACCTCCAACGAATTGCTCGACCTCACCGAGTTGCCCACACGGGTGGGCGTGATTGGTGCAGGCTACATCGCGCTTGAATTTGCCTGTATCTTGCGTGGTTTGGGCAGTGATGTACATGTGTTTTACCGCGACGCCTTGCCCCTGCGCGGCTTTGATGACAGCATTCGCAGCAGGCTTGCCGAGGCCCTCGCGCTTCAGGGGGTGCACCTGCACCCAGGCACCGAGTTTGAGCGTTTGACCAAGCAGGGTCACAGTTATGCCCTGCAAACCAAAACCGCCACCCACGGGTTTGATTTTGTGCTCAATGCCACAGGCCGCAGCCCCAACACGCATGGCTTGGGGCTTGAAAACATAGGTCTAAAACCTGGCCATCAAGGCCAAATCGAAGTCGACGAATTCAGCCAGACCCGTGTACCCGGCGTGTTTGCCGTGGGCGACGTAACCAACCGGCTCAACCTCACGCCCGTCGCCATTGCCGAGGGGCGCGCCCTGGCCGACAATGAATTCAACGGCCAGCGGCGCACCATCGACCACAGCGCCGTGCCCACCGCCACATTCACCTCACCACCCATCGGCACCGTGGGTCTCACCGAACAGGCGGCTGCGCAACGTGGCCCGGTTCGGGTTTACGAAACCGAATTCACCCCCATGAAAACAGCATTTGCTGGCGGCAAACAAAAAACCCACATGAAGCTGTTGGTGGACGATGCCAGCGACCGGGTGCTGGGCATTCACATGCTGGGCGACGATGCGCCAGAAATGATTCAGTTGCTTGGCGTGCTCTACACCATGGGTGCCACCAAAGCCGACTTTGACCGCACCGTGGCCGTGCACCCCAGCGCCGCAGAAGAATGGGTGCTGCTGCGCGAGGTGAGCCGGCGGGTGGGTTAAGCGAATTTATCGCCCAACCATGGCCAGCGCCATTTTTGCCATGGTGTTGACCGACTGGTGCAACAGGCCAAACACCCAGCGAATGGTCAGCATGGATGCATCTTTTACCGCCATTGCGGCACGCCCCAGGTAACGCATCACCAGGTTCAAAATGCCCATCACCTCCTTGGCCCCCCGTTGGCTGGCCTGTGCATGGCGGGCAATGATTTCTGCCAATTGATCCAGCACCGTGAAAGCCCCCGTGCCGTACAGGCGCACACTCAGCAAGCTCTGGGCGCCCAGCCTGTCCAGCAAATTGCTGATGGCCAGATTGATCATTTTCAGCATGCGTGACGAGAACATCACACCAGGCATGTGCACCAGCTTTTGCAGGTAGTCGGCATCTTTGTCCATGGCCATGTACATGGAGTTTTCCAGTTGTTGCTGCTTGCCCCGACTTGCACTTTGCAGCTGCGCCCAGCTGCGGTCACGCATGCCAATGTAACCAGTGTTCAGCATGTGTTGCAGTGGGTTCACGCTGAGCATCCCCCCATCCAGCAGGTGGGTGCCATGGTCATAGGGCGCATGGGCAAATGGAAAGCATGGCACCATGGTCACAATGTCGGCCTCGTTTGCCACCCGGTGAACATGGCTCTGGTTTACTTTTTTGCTCAGGTATTCTGCGTAGGGCAGCATGCCCACGCGCGGTGCCGCAACAGTGTAGAGGTAGGGGTTTAGCCCCAACTCTGCGCAAGCCGCTGCATTCAGATTGGCCAACGCACCCCCGAGGCTGTGGCCCATGCAATGCACGGCGGTTGGTTTGAACCCCAGGTTCTGTTGCTTAATAAAAGCATTCAGCTGTGTTACATAGCTCTTGAAGGTGTTGCCAAAACCCATGTGAACCAGGTGTCCGGTTGGTCCCCGCATGGGCACGGTGTTCAGGTCTGTGCCCACATCAGCGGCACTGGCAGTGCCCCGCGTGGCAATCACGATTTCGGTCGACCGACCACCGTTGAGCTTGGCCATGAAGCCAAACGAACTGCTGGCGCGAAAGCCCAGGCCAGACGTGGCAGTAATGAGTTGGATGGAGGTCCTGTCAACAAAAGGCAGTTTTGACTTTACCAAATCAGCGAAACCCGCCACGTTATCTTCTTTTGTAATATAGGCCGTCCCCGATAAATCAAAAATCTGAGAAGGGTTAAGTTGATTCATGGTTGATTAACTCCATCGTGTGTGCACCGCACT
>DASUEC010000130.1:0-3895 GCA_036275255.1 Limnobacter sp.
GTACTCATCTCCCAAGGCGATTTTTTCAAGTGCCATGGCAATTTTGAACAACGGGTCATCCTGAAGGCCGAGTTCGTTGAGGACTTCGTGGCAGGTTTCACGCATCAACTTGGCACGTGGGTCGTAGTTTTTGTAAACACGGTGACCAAAGCCCATCAAACGCACGCCAGAATCTTTGTCTTTCACCTTGTTGATGAAATCGCCGATTTTATCCACACCACCGTTTTGCTGAATCTCTGTCAGCATGTTCAGGCAAGCCTCGTTGGCCCCGCCGTGGGACGGGCCCCACAAACAGGCCACACCCGCCGCAATCGCCGCAAATGGGTTGGTGCCGGAGGATGCGCACAGGCGCACAGTCGATGTGGATGCGTTTTGTTCGTGGTCTGCATGCAAAATGAAGATGCGGTCCATGGCGCGAACCAGCACGTCGTTGACCTCGTACTCTTCACAAGGGTTGCCAAACATCATGCGCATGAAGTTGGCGGTGTAGGACAGGTCATTCTTGGGGTACATGTTGGGCGCGCCGATCCCGTATTTGTACGCCATGGCCACCAGTGTGGGCATCTTCGCAATCAGGCGAATGGCGGAAATGTCACGCTGGTTTTTGTCCATGAGGTTCATGGAATCGGGATAAAAAGCAGACATGCCGCCAACCAAACCAGTCATCACGGCCATGGGGTGGGCATCCCGACGGAAGCCGCGCAGGAAAAAATTCATCTGCTCATTGACCATGGTGTGCTTGGTCACCAGGCGTTCGAAATCAAACTTTTCCTGAGCGTTTGGCAACTCGCCATTCAGCAACAAATAGCAGACTTCCAGGAAATCGCAGTTGGTGGCCAACTGTTCGATGGGGTAGCCACGGTACAGCAGTTCGCCTTTGTCACCATCGATGTAGGTGATGGAAGAGTTGCATGAGGCTGTGGACAGGAAGCCTGGGTCATACGTGAATTTGCCAGTCGAGCCATACAGTTTTCGGATGTCAATAACATCTGGACCAATGGTGCCCTTGTGGATGGGAAATTCAACCGAGGGGGTGCCGTCGGTGAACGACAGCGTGGCCTTGTGTTCAGTGCTCATCGGATTTCCTTCTAATGGTTTGGAATTAAAGATTTCTCATCATCTGGATCACCCTTCGCACATGGGGTGTGTCCAGATCCCCTTCCGGTTCCTTTCGGCCCAGGAAGAGGTCAAGCAGGTGGTTGTCGATTTCTTCGAAGAGCTGCGTGAGGGCAGCCACATCGTCGTCGGTCAGTTCCAACTCGTGCCTATCGAAAAACCGCTGAATAATCAAGTCGTTTTCCAACAAACCTCGACGGGCTCTCCAACGCAGGCGTGCGCGTTGTGCTGGATCGGCTTGATGATTCTGATTGCTCATAAACTACAACAAAAAAAACGGGGTTTTGCACTGCACAACCCCGATCTGGTCAAAAAAAATCCGAACAAGAGTTCTAGACGGCGCGACGCACCATCAGTTCCTTGATCTTCCCGATTGCCTTGGTGGGATTCAATCCCTTGGGGCACACATCCACGCAGTTCATGATGGTGTGACAACGGAAGAGCCTGTAAGGATCTTCGAGGTTATCCAAACGCTCACCAGTGGCCTGGTCGCGGCTATCGGCGATAAACCGGTACGCTTGCAACAAACCGGCCGGGCCCACGAATTTGTCGGGGTTCCACCAGAATGACGGGCAGCTCGTGGAGCAGCACGCACACAAAATACATTCGTACAGGCCGTCCAGCTCTTCTCGCTCTTCTGGAGACTGGAAACGCTCTTTCTCGGGGGGGGGCGTCTCATTGACCAAGTAAGGCTTGATGCTGTGATACTGCTTGAAAAACTGGGTCATGTCGACGATCAGGTCGCGCACCACTGGCAAACCGGGCAGAGGCTTCAGAACGATAGGCTCTTTCAGGTCGCGCAAATTGGTGATGCAGGCCAGGCCGTTTTTGCCATTGATGTTCATGGCATCAGATCCGCACACGCCTTCACGGCAAGACCGGCGATAGGCCAGCGAGTCATCCACATCGCTCTTGATGCGCATCAGCGCATCCAACAGCATTTTGTCTGTGGGCTCCAGCTCCACTTCGAGCTTTTGCATTTTGGGTGCTTCGCCGGTGTCTGGGTCGTAGCGATAAATCTCGAATTTAACTTTACGCTTTCCGCTCATGTTAAGTACCTCGAATCCTTGATTAGAAAGTCCGCTTTTTGGGCTGGAATGTTTCAACGGTCAGCGGCTTGGTGTTCACGGCTTTGTACTCGAGGCGGTTGCCTTCAGAGTACCAAAGGGTGTGCTTCATCCACTTGTCGTCGTCGCGCTCGGGGAAATCACGGTGGGCATGCGCACCACGGCTTTCTTCGCGGGCAGCCGCTGACACCATGGTGGCTTTGGCTGTTTCCGTGAGGTTGGCCAGTTCAAGAGCTTCCACCAGTGCAGTGTTGAATACCTTGGACTTGTCCTTGATGAAGATCTTCTCGGCTTGCTGGGACAACTCATTGATCACCTGCACGCCTTCATTCATCAACTCGGTGGTTCGGAACACGCCACAGTGGTGCTGCATTTTGGCGCGAATGCCGTTGGCGACATCTTGCGTGCGCTCACCGGAGCTGCTGTTCATCAGCTTGTCCACGCGGCCCATGGTGAAGTCTCCCGCGTTGGCAGGCAGGTCCTTGTGTGTTTTCGCTTTGTAATTTTGCGAAACAATGTGATTGCCCGCTGCGCGGCCGAACACCACCAGGTCAAGCAGCGAATTGGTGCCCAAGCGGTTTGCACCGTGAACAGATACGCATGCGCATTCGCCGATGGCGTACATGCCGTTGACCACCTCCTGGGGACCGCCCGGCTTCTTGGGCGCCACAACCTGACCATAGAAGTTGGTAGGAATACCACCCATCTGGTAGTGAATGGTGGGCACCACAGGAATTGGCTCTTTGATGGGGTCTACGTTGGCGAACTTGATCGCAATTTCACGGATGGAAGGCAGACGCTTCATGATGGTGTCTGCACCCAAGTGATCAAGCTTCAGCAGCACGTGGTCTTTGTTGGGGCCACAGCCACGGCCTTCCTTGATCTCCTGGTCCATGGAACGGGATACGAAGTCACGGGGAGCCAAGTCTTTCAGGGTTGGCGCATAACGCTCCATGAAGCGCTCGCCTTCACTGTTGAGCAGAATACCGCCCTCCCCACGCACGCCCTCGGTCACCAGCACGCCAGCACCCGCCACACCGGTGGGGTGGAACTGCCAGAACTCCATGTCTTCGAGGGGGAGGCCTGCGCGGGCAGCCATGCCCATGCCATCGCCGGTGTTGATGAAGGCGTTGGTGGATGCCGCCCAAATTCGACCCGCACCGCCCGTGGCAAACACAGTGACCTTGGCTTCCAGGATCATGATCTCGCCGGTTTCCATCTCCAGTGCAGTGACACCAACCACGTCGCCGTCGGCGTCGCGAATAATGTCCAGCGCCATCCACTCCACAAAGAACTGGGTGCGGGCGCGCACATTGCGCTGATACAAAGTGTGCAACAGGGCATGCCCAGTGCGGTCGGCAGCCGCGCAAGCGCGCTGCACCGGCTTTTCACCAAAGTTGGCGGTGTGCCCGCCGAATGGGCGCTGGTAAATGGTGCCATCTGGATTGCGGTCAAAAGGCATGCCGAAGTGCTCAAGCTCGTAAACCACTTTGGGTGCTTCACGGCACATGAACTCGATGGCGTCCTGATCGCCGAGGTAGTCCGAACCCTTCACGGTGTCGAACATGTGCCAGTACCAGTTGTCTTCAGACATGTTGCCAAGCGAGGCACCAATGCCGCCCTGCGCAGCCACGGTGTGGGAACGGGTTGGGAAAACTTTGGACAGCACGGCCACATTCAGGCCGGCTTCTGCCAGTTGCAAGGAGCAGCGC
>DASUEC010000131.1:0-6973 GCA_036275255.1 Limnobacter sp.
ATCGAATTCCAGATGTACCTCAACGGTCAACTCAAACAACATGGCGACATTCGCAAAATGTTGTTTCCAATCCCGACCATCGTGCGTTATCTCAGTGAGGTGTTTACCTTGCAGGCCGGTGACCTGGTCTACACCGGCACGCCCGAAGGCGTTGGGCCCTTGAATCCAAGGGATTCAGTGCGCCTTGTTCTGCCGGGTCACATCGACACCCTTTTTGACGTGGAAGCATCATCATGAACTTGCAAATGTTTATACACAGTGGATTGACCGCTTCAGTGGCCTGTTTGCTTTTGCTCACCGCCTGCGGCAAAGGCAACTCCAGTGGAGATGTTGCGGTTGCCCAAGCCCAGGCAGTGCAAACCGTTGAAGTGTGGAAAACGCCCACTTGCGGTTGTTGCAGCGAGTGGGTGGATCACCTGCGCCAAAACGGTTTTGAAGTGAAAGTCAATGATGTGCAGGACACCGCAGCATTCCGGGCGGCGCTTGGCATGCCGCAAGACTATGGCAGTTGCCACAGCGCCAAGGTGGCTGGCTATGCCATTGAAGGCCACGTGCCAGCCGAAGACATTAAAAAACTGCTCGCAGACAGGCCCGATGCAGTGGGCCTTGCGGTGCCCGGCATGCCCCTGGGCTCGCCAGGAATGGAGCATCCCGACATGCCGCACAAGCGGCATGCCTATGACGTGTTGTTGGTCAGCAAGCAAGGTGAAGCAAGCGCCTACACGCACTACGAGGCCAAGTGATGGCAAGAGCACATGGGGTTTAAACCCTTTTTTTGTGGGTATTGCCCTGACACGCCCCCTTAGACTGCTTAGCAAGACTGGCTTTTTTAGGGGGTAGTTTCACCATGCAGCACACCACATCCATTCCTCACGTCTTGTTTGCCAAGCCTGTTCGTTTTCACCTTGCCGCATGGCTTTGCTTCGGTCTGCAACCCTGGCTTGCGCATGCCAACGCAAACCTGCCTCAAGCACTGCCAGCTGTTTGCCAGGTGTCTGCACCCAGTGGGTATTGCCAAACCATGGGCGCAGACCAGGTGATCACCGTCTTGCCTGCGCCATTGCCCCCGCCATTTGCATTGCCCGCTTTTGAAAGTTTTGAACGGCCTTTTGCCGCCACATCCCTTTGGAACAGCAGGCCACAGCGTGTGGTCTTTGGCACATCAGTCATCCCCGAATCCAGCTATTTTCCCAAAGTGGGCCCAGGCAACTATTCCACCAGCGCCTTCCTCGCAAAGCCAACTGATCCAGCTGTTGTGGTGTACGGTCCTCCAGATCGCCCTGGCATCTGGAACCCGGATGCCGAAGCGCACTCCCCGTCGATCACCGTTCCACGATGGCCTTCCGATGTTCTACCGGCCACGGGAAGCGATGGGCACGCCGACATTGTTGACCCGGAGCAGGGCGTGATCCATTCATTTTTTCAGCTGAAAAAATCACCCGAGGGGCGGTGGACAGCGACCCAATACGCCTGGACCAAATTGAATGGTCGCGGTTGGGGCGATGGTGCCCACTATTTTCAAGGTGCGCGCGCTGCAGCTGTGCCCTCCATGGCTGGCTTGATTCGCGAGCACGAGATCAACGATGGAGCAAGCCAGTACTACCACGCCCTGGCCATGTCGCTGACCTTCAACGGCATGTCCAACACAGAACAGTACGTTTTCCCGGCCACCTCTGGTGACACCTCTTACACAAAAAACTCCGGTGAAATACCCACAGGGGCCCTGCTCATGCTGCCGCCTTCGTTCGATGCTTCCAGCATCGAAAACGCAGCACTGCGCAAAGTGGTCAACACCCTCAAAACATATGGCGCCTATGTGGTTGACCGAAACTTTGGCACGCCGTTTTACATTTATGTGGACAACGGCGCAGACTACAATTTGCATGAAGGCGGATGGAACTCGCGCGTGGCCACCGATCTTCAGCGCATTCGTGCTGCACTGCGCGAGGTGGTGGCCGCCGATGCGTGGGTGGATGGTCACGGTCAGGCAATCGTGTCACAAGCGCCACTGAACATACTTTCCATGCGCGGCTCCTGGCGCAGTGTACGCAGCAGCAGCGTGTTGCCGGTGTTCAACACCCTTGCGCAAAGTGTCGAGTTTGGCGCCACAGTCAAGCAGGAGTGGGCAGAGAACACATCGGGGCGTATATTCTCTGGCGTGCAGTGGGCCCGGCCAGTGAAGGGCAAACAATACGAGTTTCGTGTGGAGTCCACCAACGGCGGGCGAGCCTACTTGCGCTTTTGGGGAGGTGGGGCCGAGCAGTTCAACACCCGTGCCTTGGGCAATGGTGAAAGCTTTCGCTTCTTCTGGCCCACGGTGGACGGGTTTCCGATCCTCGGGGCCGTCAGTGGCGTGGGCGAGGGCACAAGGGTTCGTGCCCAGTTGATCCCGGTGGAGTAAGGTCGTTCAGTTGTTTTCGCCATCCCGCTTGGATCGCACCCAAGCGGATTGCCTGCGCAAAACAAAGCCGATGTAAACCGGCAGTTTGGACAAGGCATAGAACGGGGCAAACAGCAGCTCCAGCGCAGACACGATGCCACGTCCAAACTTTGCCCAGGCCACAACAACCGAAGTACCCAACACGCACAGCATGCCCATGGACAGGGCCAACGGCCACCAATGCGCGGTTAGCACACCCACTGCCGCCACCACGCCAGTCCACAGCAACAAGGTGAGCACCAGCAGGGCCAAGGGCGGCACACACACATCCAGTGCCATCCAGAACAGGGTGCTGTTTCGGCCCATCAATGCTTGCCACAGCCTCGGGAAACCCTCGCTCATCATCATCGACAAATGACCATGTTCCCAACGGGTGCGTTGTGAGCGGACACCCGCCTCTTGGCTCGGAAACTGACTGCTCACCACGGCATGTTCCATGAACAAAGGCCCATGCCCCAAGGCAATCAGGGACATGCCCAATTGCATGTCTTCCACCAAATGCCCGTTGGCCAGGGAAACCTCTTGCAGGGTGTGCCATGGAAATGCCATCCCCGAACCCGTTAACTGGCATGGCAAGCCAAGTTTGTGCAGGCCCCTGGGGCGCACAAAATTCTTCACACACCAGGCAAACTGGGCAATTTTGGCCCGCAAGCCAGCACGCCCCGGGTTGTTCATCAAATACAGGGCTTGCACCGGTTTTTGCCTGCATTGCGCCATCTCGGCCAGCCAACCCAGTGCGCCTTGCTCGGGCAAACAGTCCGCATCCATCACAATCACCACCTCGGGCGGGCAACTCGCCAGGTGTTGAATGCCAAAATCCAGTGCATAGCCCTTGCCACGCCTGCTGGAATCGTTTCGCTCAATCACTTCCGCACCGGCTACCCGAGCAACTTCAGCGGTGTCATCTGTGCAGTTGTCAGCCACCACCACCACCCGCGTGTTGGCTTGTGCGCCAGCCAACAAGGCATGCAAGGTGGGCAGCAGGTGAACCGACTCATTGTGTGCCGGCACGAGAATGGCCACCTGCGTTGGCCTGTTTCTAGGTGTCACGCCCTGCACTGTGGCACTTCCCCTGCAACCGTAAAACACCTGTGCAGAAAACCACAACACCGGCATGGCCAACAACGCCGTCAGCAACAGCACTGCACTGTGAAAGATCAGCATGATTCACCTCCTGGGCCAGATGGTTCCTGCTGCGTGTGGTGCTCAAAAAGTTTGGCCAGCTTGCGCGCCTCCTGGATGGAGTCGTGTTGCCGCAGCGCTGCAACCTGGGCGTGTTGCCCCATGGTGCGCAACACCTCGACCGGGGATTTCAAGCATGCAGCCATGTTGCGTGCCAACGCCGCCACGTCGCCAGCGGGGCACAGCCATCCGCTTTTTCCGTGTTCCACTAGCTCGGGAATGCCTGCGATGTAAGTGCTGATGACCGGGCGCTGCAAGGCCATCGCTTCCATCACCACCACCGGAAGGCCCTCCGCAAAACTGGGCAGCACCAGAGCTTGTGCCTCCAGCAGTTCCTCGCGCACCTGGGCGCTGCTGATCCACCCGGTGATGCGCACATGCCCCTGCAAGCCCAAGGTGGCGATGTGCGCCTCAATTGCATCGCGCATTTCGCCATCGCCAGCCAGCGCCAGCTCAAAAGCCATGCCTTGATCGCGGAGCATAGCAGCCGCTTGCATCAGGATCAATTGGCCTTTTTGTTCGCACAGTCGGCCCACACACACCAGGCGAGGACGCGTTGGAAAGCCCGCGGGCAGGTCGCTGTAAAAATCAGGGTCTATGCCGCAATGAACCTCTTTCACCTTGTGCCACTGTGCATGTGGAAGCCACCTGAACAATTGGCTTCTGCAGTAAGACGTGATGGCCACCACGAAGGCGCTGTGCCGGATTTTGCTTGAGAGGTGAATGAACTCTGGCTTGTCGAACTCCTCCGGACCATGCACCGTGAAGCTGTAGCTCGGCCCGCCCAGCAAGCGAATCAACATCGCCACCTCGGCCGAGTTCGCACCAAAGTGCGCATGCACATGTTCAACCCCATCCGCTTTCAATATCCAGAGCGCCTTGCATGCCTCCAGAAAATAAATCACGTGGTAAGGCCAGGCACGGTCTGCCCGCCGTCCCATGTGCAAAGCGGCGCAGAGCGCCCTGCAAAAAGCACCAGGCCGGGTCACAAAAGTTTTCAGGGCGGCTCCCAGCAAGCCAGGCAAACCCTGTCTTAGAAGATAACGTGTCTTGCCACGCTCGTCTTCGTCCACCGGGTCTGGCAGGGGGTTGTCCCAACCGCGCACCGACAAGCGCACAATCTTTACGCCAAGCGATTCCAGCGCCAGGATTTCTCGTCGAATGAAGGTGTGGCTCACCTTGGGGTACTGATTGATCAGATAGGCAATGGTTGAATGTGTCACGGATGTTGCCTGATTTTGGAGGGTTTGAAATAAACGAACATGGCGCGCTCAGTGCTGTGAGGGCAGCCACTGCACCACCACAGCAGGGCTTGCACCAAACCGTGGGTACCCAGCCCAAAACAAACCAGCATCAGCAGCCACACGGCCTGCCATGCATTGCTCGCGTTGTGGCTGGCCCATTCCGGTGTTGGCAGCATGTACAGCAAGGGATACACCAGCAGGCATGCGGTGAGTGTGCGCCAGTTGCCGCGCAGCTGCTTGCCCACGCCCACCTGCGTCACTTTTGCCGCAATGGCCTGATAAAACACCAGATCGATCAAGGAAGAGAGCGTGCGCCCGATCAGCAGGCCCGTGAATCCGTCCATGTAAAGCCCAAGCAGCATCAGCACGGTTCGGGTTGCGATGGAGGCCAGATCCCGGTAGAAAGCCAGCCGCGTGTTCAGCGTTGCCATCACCACAGACAAACCCACCCCACCAATGGCCTCCAGGCAAAAGGCAATCACGAGCAGCCGGAATACATCCGTCACTTCCACCCAGTTTGGCCCCAAAGCCAGCCAAATCAGAGGCTCAGAGATGGCGCTGATTACACACGCCAAAGGAAGAAACACCAGGCAGACCAGGCTTTGCGTGTGCAGGTAACTGCTACGCAGGCGCGCCGGGTCGTCAACATGCTGCCGCATGCTTGGTGAGATAACCCGCAATGCAGCGCCCAAAGTGTCAGTAAACAGCACGGTGGACAGGCGTGTGCCCAGCGAGTAAATGCCCGTGGTCTGGGTGCTGAACATCTTTCCGACCACAAACTGGTCCAGCTTCACATTCAGTGTTTTGACAAAATTGCTCAAGGTGAGCCACACCGAGTATGTCCACAGGTCCTTTACCCTGCTCAGGGTGAAACTTGGCCTGAACGGGTAACACCAGTAAGACACCACGAATGCGCAGAGCTGCGTGGCCAAGGTGCCCAGCACCAACGCCCAGTAGTTGCGCAACTGGTAAGCCACCGCCACAGTGACCACAAAGCCGACCACCTTCTGGCTCACACCCAGGATGAACTCTTTCTTGAAATCCAGATCCCGAATCGGTATGGCCATTTTTGGATTAAGCAATGCACCCACAAAGAGAGACAGGCTGGACACATACGCAATGTCAAGCAATCGCGGTTCTTCGTAGAACAAGGCCAGACCCGGCGCAACGAGGATCACCAACCCGCATAGCACAAACGCACGAATCAGGTTCAGCGTCCAGGCGGTGCTGAAATGCGCATCTTCCACCTTGGGCAGGTGAATGAGCACCGACGCCATTTGCAGTTCAGTCACCGCCGCAAGCAAGGTGACGGCTGCATCCACCAGCACCACCAAGCCATAGTCCTCCGGACTTAACAGGCGGGCCAGAATCAACATGCTGGCCAGCCCGATGAAAGACGACAGGCCTTTGGCACCGACCAGCAGGTAAGCGCCCTTCAGGGATTTGTTATTCATTGCTTGGTGTCGGGCCAGCCAGCCGTCGGGCCTGAGCATACAAAGCGCCAGCCACCGCCCAGTAGTACCAGTTGTAGGCCAGGTAATCCACCACGTTGTCTGAGGCGTTGAGTGTGAGGTATGTCAATACAAGGCCAAGGTAGGCCAAACCGCCTGCGCGAACAGTGCCAAGAAGCTTGCAAGCCCAACGCAGTTGCACTGCAAAAAACACCGCGAACACCGAGACCGCAACAATGCCACCGTCAAAAAAACGTTCTACAAACACATTGTGCGCACCAAACGGCATGCCGCCAGACAGTGGGAAAAAATCCACCGAGTGATAGAAAAACCCGCCTATTCCATACCCAAACAGGTAGCGGGCTGGGCTCATCCAGTTCAGGCCGCTCTCCCAGATGTACTGCCGCCAGGCAAACGAATTCAGTTTGGCGTATTGAATCACCTCATTGCCTTGCATCAGGTCCAGCACCCGGTCTTGCACAGCTGGAATAAACGCTGCAATCACCAAACCGATGAGCAACCACACCAGGGTCACGCGAGACACCGCAATGCCATAGATGATCCCCATGAGCAGCAGCGCGGCCCATGCGCTTCGTGTTTGGGTCATGGCGATGGACAAAACAAGCGTAGGCAGCAGCGTGTAAAACAGAGTGTTT
>DASUEC010000132.1:0-2338 GCA_036275255.1 Limnobacter sp.
CAACCACGGCGTAGCCGCGATAGGAATCCCCTAGGGCGATCGGCAACGCGGACTTGACTCTGCGATCGGCCTGCAACTTTTCCAGCACCGAATATGGCATGTTGCGAGAGGGTTCCCCGATGCGAAACACGCTGTAAAGCAACATGGCCACTGGACTGTTCTGGGCCCCCACCACCAAATCCGTGCCTGACACCGCATTTGAGAACGTGTCTCTGGCACTCTGACGAGCCAGGTCGATTCCCAGCAACAAACTGCTGGAAGCAATCACGCTGAGGATCAAAAGCAACAGGCTGGCACGTCGGCTCCACGCGCTCAGCGCAGCAAGCTTGAACACCAGTCGAATCATGATGCGCTGGCCCTCTGGGGAGACATGTGCCAAGCAGCGATCGGGCAATGGCGATCAAACCGGGCGGCCAACTCGGGATTGTGGCTCACCATCACCACGGCGGTTCCCTGTTGCTGTGCCCGGTTCAAGAGCAACTCCACAAAACGGGCTTGATGCATGGCATCGAGTGCGGAAGTTGGCTCATCGGCGATCAAAAGGCTGGGGCGACCAATCAGTGCCCGCGCCACTGCCACGCGCTGTTGCTGCCCCACAGACAATGTTTGAACTGCCTGATCAATGTGGGCCTGCATGCCCAAATCTTGCAGCAGGGCCCTTGCAGCCGCCTTCACGGTGGGCGCATCTTCCAAAGCTCGCCGGCGTCGCAATGCAGAAAACTCGCAAGGCAAAGTCACGTTATCAATAACACTCAAATAATTGAGCAAATTAAACTGCTGGAAAACAAATCCCACATGGTCGACACGCAGGGCATCACAGCGACGCTCAGTCAGCGTGCTCAAATCATGCCCCATCAGGCAGACACGGCCTGCTTGTGCACGCAAAACCCCCGCCATCAGGTTGAGCAGGGTGCTTTTTCCGCTTCCGCTTTCACCGTGCACAAACACACCTTGTGCAGAAGACAAATCAAAAGACGGTATGTGCAAGCCAAACCGTTCGCCAGCATACACAAACTCCACCCCCTGCATACTCAATACTGCCTGGGTCATGGTGCCTCCACCCGCATCTGCCTGGCAGACAACAAAGCATCAACCTGCCCCGTGGCAAACAAGGCCTGGGTTGAAAGGCTGGTCATGCGCGGGAAAACACGGAACAACCGCACATCGATGCCCTTCAGTGCCTCCGGCTCGCTGCATTCAAACTCCCAAATCACCTTGACCTTGGCATGTCCTGACGCATCGCGATGGTGGTGATCCGCCCCGTGACCATGCTCGTGGCCATGGCTGTGGGGGTTTAACACCTCGGACCGCACACGCACCTCGCTTCTTTGGCAAAGCGCAGCGGGCGTGAAAGCGAACAAACTTTTGGCCCGCAGATGCGCATTGGCGGCTTTCACACGGCTCTTCTCCGCCTCGTCCCGCGCGGCGTGTTCAAAACCCAACACCTGGCTGAGCGGCGAATACAGCGAGATGGACACGCGTGGCCCGTCCTGAACAATCTCAAGCTCGGCTTGCGCATGTGCATCGGACTCATGGGCGTGCGCCATGGAAGCCCCACACACCATCAGCGTGCCGCTTGCCAGGGCCAGAATGTGTTTGCCTGCGCTCATGCCTTTCCCACGTGAATCTTGTCCAGCCAAAAGACCGAAAATACGCCCCAAGGTTCCGAACGAAGAAAAAAGACGCTGGCCATCAACCCGCAGGTGGATGGCCAGTTCAAAGATGAAGACAGTGGGCGGGTGGTTGTATAAATCCATGCCCCTTATGGTAACAGGGGCAGACCTCCAATCAAGGGCAATCCAGCGCCGCTGTTGTTGCCTTCCTGGCAAGCGTCGGCATTCTCATAACTGGCATCAATCACCTGATCAATCCACTGGTTGATCAAGGCAACTGCCTCCGTGTCCACCACACTGCGGGCCAGCGGTGGCATTTTTGCAGCCAACTCAACAGCCTCTGGGCCCATGCGGTAAGGCACAATGGAGTCGCTGGAGATGCCCGGGTGGATGTCATAGAGCCTGTTTCCACGCCCCTCTGAGCCACTGGCTGTGGGCTTTTTGCAAATTCCATAGGTGCTGTCCACAGCCCTGAACACATCCACATAGAAACCTGTGTTGGATGCCTGACCATTCACATTGTGGCAATGGGCGCAGTTCACCTCGAGGTAAGCACGGGCCCGCGCTTCAATGTCGCCCTTGGAATTGGCGGGCAAACCAGAGTCGCCCGGCTTGTTGAACTTGGGGATGCGCGGCACGCCACCGGCCACTTTGGTGGTCTGGTTCACTTTCAGGTCACTGGGGCAATTCTCCATCAAGCCGGTTTCACACATGAACTGGATCTG
>DASUEC010000133.1:0-15460 GCA_036275255.1 Limnobacter sp.
TCTTCAAGGCCAGATCAACCTGCTTCAGGGCGGTGGGCCAATCTCCAATCACCAAGGTTTGGTAGTATTTTTTCCAAGAACGGTTGCGAAGTTGTTCTTGCAAGCACCTCAGCACGCTGCGTTTTTTTGAAACGACCAACACACCAGAAGTCTCCCGGTCAATGCGGTGGACCAATGCAAGGTCCTCGTGTGTGCCCGTGCGACTGGCGCGCAAGCATTCAATCACCCCCATGGACTCCCCAGAACCACCGTGAACCGCCATGCCCGCAGGTTTGTTGACCACCAGCAAATGCTGATCCTCAAACAGAACGGAAATACCCGTCGCCTGCTTTCGGGCTTGAATCGACATGTCGACAGGACTTGCAGTATCAAACCCAAACTCTTGTTTATAAGAGGTTTTCATTGGAGGGATTCGAACAACATCCCCCACGTTAAGTTTGGTTTTTGCCTCGGCCCGACCTCGGTTCACGCGGACCTCACCCGATCGGATTATTCTGAACAAATGGCTTTTTGGGACACCCTTGCACACAACCGTCAGGAAATTGTCGAGCCGTTGGTCTTGATGACGCTCGTCAATTTCAATCAATATGGCTTTGTCGGGATTGGGTTTTTCCTGTGTTTTCAATTCTTTGTTTTACCAATGGGCAAGGTTCAGCATATAATTCGATTATCGCTTGCGACTGGGCAGGATTGTATTTGGTTTGTGCCCCATGAAGCGTTTTTATTAACGGGTTAGCCGCCTGCCCTGGAAGACGGCAATGATGTACGAAAAAGAGGCGCGCGGCTTGTTCAAGCCCGCCTTGAGCTGAAAAAAGATTTCAAGCACCAGCGCACTCAGACGCGCTGGGTATTTACAAAAACGACGCAGGCCCACCTTGTACAGGTGTCATTTGAAACAATATTTATTTTTAAATATCAATGCCTTGTCAGTCCCGCACTTGGATTAAGTTCCGGTTGGCGGTCGGTAGTTCTCGTTTTTGAGTTTTCTTTTTTCTTCCGCTTTTTCGGCATCTCTTTTTGCACTTAGGTGCTTTTGGAGTGTGCATGAAGCGCATGTTATTCAACGCAACCCACGCTGAGGAGTTGCGCGTGGCCATTGTCGATGGCCAAAAACTGATCGACATCGACATCGAAACTGCCGGGCGCGAACAGCGCAAGAGCAACATCTACAAAGGTGTCATCACCCGCGTAGAACCCAGCTTGGAGGCTTGTTTTGTCAACTACGGCGAAGACCGTCATGGTTTTCTGCCTTTCAAGGAAATTTCCCGGCAGTACTTCAAAGACGGCATTGATGCTGGAAAGGCCCGCATTCAAGATGCCGTGAAAGAAGGCCAGGAGCTGTTTGTTCAGGTTGAAAAAGAGGAACGGGGCAACAAAGGCGCCGCGCTCACCACGTTCATTTCACTGGCGGGGCGCTACCTGGTCCTGATGCCCAACAATCCGCGGGGGGGTGGCGTTTCCAGGCGTATCGAGGGGGAAGAGCGTCAAGAGCTGCGCGACGCACTGGACAAGCTGGAGTATCCCAAGGGCATGAGCATCATTGCCCGAACCGCTGGCATCGGCCGCTCGGTTGAAGAACTGCAGTGGGACTTGAACTACCTGCTTCAACTCTGGAGTGCAATTGACAATGCGGGCAAGTCGGCAAATGGCGCATTCCTGATTTATCAGGAAAGCAGCCTGGTGATCCGCGCCATTCGTGACTACTTCAGCCCGGACATTGGCGAAGTGCTCATTGACACCGATGAGATCTATGAACAGGCCAAACAGTTCATGCAGCATGTCATGCCCGACATGATGCATTTGGTGAAGCGATACCGGGATGACATCCCGCTGTTCAGTCGTTTCCAGATTGAACACCAGATCGAAACAGCGTACAGCCGCATGGTTCCCCTGCCCTCAGGTGGTGCCATTGTGATCGACCACACCGAGGCGCTTGTGTCAATCGATGTGAACTCGGCACGCTCCACACGTGGCTCAGACATTGAAGACACCGCCCTGCGCACCAACCTGGAGGCGGCTGAAGAGGTTGCGCGTCAGCTTCGTTTGCGTGACCTGGGCGGCCTGATCGTGATCGACTTCATCGACATGGAGAAGGCCAGCAATCAGAAAGAAGTTGAAAACCGTGTCAAAGACAGCTTGCACTTTGACCGCGCTCGCGTGCAAATGGGCAAGATCAGCCGGTTTGGCCTCATGGAGTTAAGCCGTCAGCGGATTCGCCCTGCCCTCAATGAAGGCTCTCACACCACTTGCCCGCGCTGCAACGGCACCGGCGTGATTCGGGACACCGAGAGCTCCGCCTTGCATGTGCTGCGCATCATTCAGGAAGAGGCGATGAAGGAAGGCACAGCAAGTGTGCACACCCAAGTGCCTGTGGATGTGGCAACCTTTCTTCTCAACGAAAAACGCTCTGAGATCTACAAACTGGAAGCGCGCTTGAAGGTGCATATTCTGTTGATTCCCAACAAGCACCTGGAAACCCCGCACTACGAAGTAACTCGACTGCGCCACGATGACGAGCGACTGGAAGATCCTCGCAATAGCTTCGAGCTTGCCACAGCCAAGGAAGAGCAAAGCTATTACGACAAGAAGGTTGAAATCGAATCGGTCAAGCGACAGGAAGCTGTGATTAAGGGGGTTATTCCCACACAGCCAGCGCCCGAGCGCAAACCTCGGACGGAAGTGGCGGTGGCTCAGCCCGCATCGGTTGCTGCCCCCTCTTTCTTTGAGAAGCTAATGAACTGGCTGCGGGGTGGCAAACCGGCTGAGGTGCCTGCAACCGTGATTGAGCAGTCAGACGCGGATAAGCCTCGCCACGCTCGAAGTGATCGCAATACCGAACGCAACGGCGAACGCAACCGGGGTGGCCGCAATCGTCGTCGGGGTGGGCGTGGTGACCGGGATGAAGCACGTGGCGACACAGAAGTGTCCACAGAGGCATCCCCCAAACCAGCAGAGCAGCCCGCAGGCCGCAACGCGGGTCAAGCCGCCCGAGGCCCACGCAAGCCGCGTGAAGAACGCGGCAGCGCAGACTTGCAGGAGGTGAAACCGCTAAATGCGCTGGCCGACGTGGCTGATGATTCGACTGAACAGGCGGACGGCACCGAGCGGACGGGGGGGCGTCGTCGCCGCAGACGCGGTCGCGGAGGGCGCGGTGCAGGCGAAGGTGAGTCCATGGCTGGCATGGACGGCGGGCAAACTGCTTTGGCCGATCCAAGTGCAAATGCCGGCGATTCGGGCCTTCCAGTGGCTGCTGATGCCGACGATGAGCAGTCCGCTGCAGACAATGAGGCTTTGGCCAACAAGATTGTTGAGTCCATGTCTTACGGCCACGAAGAAGAAGGCACAGGTGAAGAACCTCGCCGTCGTCGACGTCGTCGTCGCGGCGGAAACAGGGACGGCGCCCGCACTGAGCAGTCGGATCTCGAAGGTGTGGCCGAAGATGCAGCCCCCACGGCGGTGGAAGCAGTTGCACAACCTGCGCAGGAAAATTTGATTGAGCAGCTTGCAATCGAACCGCCAGCAACGGAAGTCAGCGAGGATTCGGGCCATGCGCCTGAGCCAACCCCATCGTTTGTTCCAGATGAACAGGCAACAAGCGAAGGCTCAACAAGCTCACCGGCCTCAATGGATGCGCCTGTGCAAGCTGAACCAGTTCAAGCCAACAAACCTGAGCAGCTTGAATTCAGCCGTGACGCGCTAAACGCCATCCTCAACGAAGCGGGAATGCTTTGGGTGGAAACTGACCGGGAAAAATGGACCGTGGTTCAAAACACCTTGGCCTCTACGCCAGCGCCTGCTCGTGCAATGCGCATGCGCAAACCGGTTGAGAAAGTGGACTCAAGCAATCTGGTGTTGGTTGAAACCCGTCCGGAATTCAGGGGCCCGACTTCTGGCCAAGTTTGATCAACTGACCACCGGCCCAATGTGCGGCCATTAAAAAACCCTCGGTGTTTTTGCACCGAGGGTTTTTTTTGATCACCGCACAAGTGACCTGCCACAGGGTGGATCCGTCACATCAACGCACCAAGGCCTGTGATCCCAAGGCCGTTTCGCCCTCTTTGGACCGCACGGCAGGTACCCGTCCAGCCTTGATGTCTTCGTACCACAGGTCATGATGGGCTTTGGCCCAGGTTTCGTCCACATAGCCATCCCGCATCGCTTCCAAGGCACCTTCCATGCCGATGGAGCCAATGTAGATATGACCCAACGACATGGTGATGAACAGCAGTGCTGCACTCGCATGAATCACATGCGACTGCTGCATCAACAGGCGCCCCTGATCGAAGTTCGGGAAGTCCAGAATAAGGCCCGTCACAGATACAACAATACCCAAGACAGTGACGCCGCCCCAGAACCAGATTTTCTCGCCCATGTTGAAGCGACCTGCCGACGCGTGCCCCAAAAGGCCCCCTCCCTTCTTCAACCAATCGATGTCGTTTTTCTCTGGCAGGTTGTCTTTGACGTACATGATGAAGAACACAACAACGCTGACTGCAAAAAGCGGCCCCACGAAATTGTGAATCACCAGGCTGATAGAAGCCAACCAAGCATTGAAAGTTAAGCCCATCCACGGCGCAAGCACATACTTGCCAAACGCCATGAGCAAACCCGTAACAGCCAGGGCCACAAAACTGAAGGCCATGGTCCAGTGGGCGACGCGCTCTGCCGAGGTGAACCGCTCAATGAGTTTGCCTGTGCGTGGTTCGGGCAACTTGACCGGGCCTTTGATGAGGTGCGAGGCGACGATTGCCAAAAACACAATAGACACGAGCCAACCACCATACTTGAGAATCCAGTCATTCCGGATGATTCGCCACGTTTCACCGCTTTTGTTGATCAACACCCCGGTTTCCCGGCCTTGGGTCACTGTGGTGAAGCTGTCACCAGAGGCCACAGCAGACCACACTGGCGAGTTGTTCAAGGGCTGTGCGTTTTGTTTTTGGACCTGCTCCTGAGACAAAGGGGTGGCGTCTTGCGCAACGGCAAGACCCGCCCACAGGGTACAGAAAGCAAGCACCATGGCCATGAATAAGGCCCGGAGGGCCTTGTCCACGCCCGGTGATGCTTTGGCCCGGTTTGGTGTGTAAGTCATCTCAACCTCCTCATTTGGCCGCAGGCGCAGCATCACCAGTGCGGTGATACTCGTTTTGCCCCTTGGCGCGTACTTTCAGGTTTTCTGCCCAGCCATCTTTGTCACCGGCCTGCCATCCACCAGCGGTGTACTGGCCACCGTTGCTGGTGTAGGCCGGTGTATCGGCCTTGCCTGCATACCCCTTGCCGGCGTTGGCGTCTTCAAGGGGTGAGCACGCTGTGCCAGACATCAAAGCGGACAAAGCCACAGGGAGCAAGAATTTGCCACGTCGGGTCATGTTCATGCCCCCTCTTTGGCGGGTTGTCCATAGGCTGAACTCCAGCCCCACACTTCAGCGCCCTTGCCGCGAACCACGACGCGGTTGCGGAAAATATCAGATACCACGTCGCCGTCACCAGCCAGCAGGGCTTTGGTGGAGCACATTTCCGCGCACAGCGGCAGCTTGCCCTCGGCCAGGCGATTTCGCCCGTACTTTTCAAATTCCGCTTGCGAAGCGTCTTCCTCAGGACCACCCGCGCAGAATGTGCACTTGTCCATCTTGCCGCGCTGACCAAAGGCGCCTTCCTGCGGGAATTGCGGTGCACCAAAGGGGCACGCATAGAAGCAGTAACCGCAACCAATGCACAGGTCTTTGTCGTGCAGTACAACGCCCTCATCGGTTTTGTAGAAGCAGTTCACAGGGCAAACAGCCTGGCATGGTGCATCGGAGCAATGCATGCAGGCCACTGAGATGGAACGTTCGCCTGGCTCACCATCATTGATGGTGACCACGCGGCGGCGGTTGATCCCCCAGGGTACCTCGTGCTCGTTTTTACATGCGGTGACGCAGCCATTGCACTCAATGCAGCGCTCGGCATCACATAGAAACTTCATTCGTGCCATTTTTTATCTCCTTCGCATTCAGTGCTTAAACCAGTCTCTCGATCTGGCAAACCGTGGTCTTTGTTTCCTGCATCATGGTGACGCTGTCATAACCGTAGGTGGTTGCGGTATTCACCGCTTCCCCGCGAACGATTGGTGCAGAACCCTCCGGGTAGCTGCTGAGCATGTCTTTGCCCTCCCAATGGCCCGAGAAGTGGAATGGCAGGAAGACCGTGTCCTCGCCAACCCGCCGGGTGACCAGCGCCTGCACCTGGATTTTTGCACCGGTGGGTGTGGTCACACGCACTTGCTCACCATGCTTGATGCCTCGGTCGTTGGCCGCCTTTGGATGAATTTCAACGAACATGTTTTGCTGAAGCTCAGCCAGCCATGGATTGGAGCGCGTTTCTTCACCGCCGCCCTCATACTCCACAAGACGTCCGGAAGTCATGATCAGCGGGAACGTCTTTCCGATGTCGGCATTCTTTTCCTGAATGGACTTGTAAAGTGTTGGCAGACGCCAGAATCCGGCCTTGTCATCGTGCGTTGGGTACTTGGCCACCAGCTCAGGCTTGGTGGAGTACAACGGCTCACGGTGCTTGGGCACTGGATCCGGGAAGTTCCACACCACAGCGCGTGCTTTGGCGTTTCCAAACGGATGACAGCCGTGCTTCATGGCCACGCGGATGATGCCGCCAGACAGGTCTGTTTTCCAGTTCTTGCCCTCGGCCTCGGCCTTTTCAGCTTCGGTGAGGTCGTCCCACCAGCCCAATTGCTTAAGAAGATCAGAGGTGAACTCCGGGTACCCTGTGGTGATCTCAGCCCCAAGGGAGTGTGAACCGTCCGCCGCCAGCAAGCTGACACCGTCCTTTTCCACGCCAAAGTTTGCGCGGAAGTTACCGCCGCCATCCATCACATGCTTGCTTGTTTCATAGAGGTTGGGGGAGCCAGGATGCTTCATGTCGGCATTGCCGTAGCAGGGCCAAGGCAAACCAAAATACTCACCATCACATGGCCCGCCCTCGGCTTTCAGGGTGCGCACATTGAAGGTGTGCATGTTTTTCATGTGCAGCTTCAGACGCTCGGGCGTTTGGCCTGTGTAACCAATGGTCCAGGTGCCTTTGTTGATTTCGCGCAGGATGGACTCGATCTCGGGTTCCATCATGCCCCCCTTGCCTTTCACCATCGTGAGGTTTTTGGTCAATTCAGCAGCAAACCCAAGCTTCTCGGCGAGCTGATACATGATCATGTGGTCGTTGCGGCTGTCATACAAAGGTTCAATAACCTTCTCGCGCCACTGGATGGAGCGGTTTGACGCGGTGATCGAACCCGATGACTCGAACTGCGTTGTTGCAGGCAGCAGGTACACTTCACGATTCGGGTTCAGTCCAGCGGGGTCGCCAGGCATGGCGGCCATGGCGGCCGCAGCCGTGGGATAAGGATCCACGATCACCAGCAGGTCCAGTTTGTCCATGGCCTTTTTCATGTCCAGACCACGGGTCTGTGAGTTGGGTGCATGCCCCCAGAAGAACAAACCACGCAAATTGCCCGCTTTCTGGTCGATCAACTCGGGGTTTTCCAACACACCATCCACCCAGCGAGAAACGGTCATTCCCCCCTTGGTGATCATGCCTTCCGCGTAACGGCTCTTGACGTATTCGTAGTCCAGCCCCCACACGCGGCACCAGTGCTTCCAGGAGCCCTCAGCCACGCCATAGTACCCTGGCAGCGAGTCGGGGTTGGGGCCCACATCGGTGGCGCCCTGCACGTTGCAGTGGCCACGGAAGATGTTTGCGCCGCCGCCCGACACACCAATATTGCCCAGCGCGAGCTGCAAAATACAGGACGCGCGCACCATGGCGTTGCCAATCGTGTGCTGGGTTTGACCCATGCACCACACGATGGTGGCTGGCTTGGCCTTGGCCATCATCTCGGCAACTTTCAGCATTTGGGCTTCACCCACACCACATGCCTCTTCTACTTTGTCGGGCGTCCAGTTGGCCATCACCTCCGTCTTGATTTGATCCATGCCGTAGACACGGTCATTGATGTATTTTTTGTCTTCCCAGCCGTTTTTGAAGATGTGGTAAAGCAGGCCGAAAAGGAAGGGAATGTCGGAACCGGAGCGGATTCGCACATACTCGTCAGCGCGCGCTGCGGTTCGAGTGAAACGTGGATCGACCACAATCATTTTTGCACCGGTCTCTTTGGCGTGCAGCATGTGCAACATCGACACCGGGTGGGCCTCAGCCGCATTGGAGCCGATGTACAAGGCGCATTTGGTGTTCTGCATGTCGTTGTAGGAGTTGGTCATTGCACCATAACCCCATGTGTTTGCGACACCAGCCACCGTGGTGGAGTGGCAAATGCGCGCCTGGTGATCACAGTTGTTGGTGCCCCAAAGCGATACCCATTTGCGCAGCAGGTAGGCCTGCTCATTGCTGTGCTTTGAAGAACCGATGAAGAACAGCGAGTCCGGTCCATTGGCTTCACGCAGGGCAAGCATGCGCTTGGTGATTCCGTCCAGCGCCTCATCCCAGGTAATTTTCTGATACTTGCCGTTGACAAGTTTCATGGGGTACTTCAAACGGTGCTCTCCGTGGCCATGCTCGCGCAGGGCAGCACCCTTTGCACAATGCGCGCCCAGGTTGATCGGGCTGTCAAACACCGGGTTCTGCCGCACCCACACGCCATTCTGAACAACAGCATCGGTGGAACAACCCACAGAACAGTGCGAACATACGGTGCGCTTGACCTCGATTGCCCCGCTGGGCGCAGCACTGTCGGCCTTGGCCTCGGCCTTGCGAACCATGCCGAATGGAAGGCTGCCGGCAACTGCACCTGCCCCCACACCAATGCCGGAGCGTTTCAGGAACGCTCGACGGTCCATGGTGGCCCCCAGGCGGGAGCCAATTTTGTTGAGCAGGCTATGGTTATGATTGGGCACCACTTTTGCCGCGGCTGTGTCTTCTCGTTTCTTTAACATCCTGGTCTCCTTGTATTACACCAGCAAGGTTCGGTAGTAAGTCTTGACATGTTCTGAGAGCTGATAGCCTTTGGACTTTTTCTCTGCGCCTGCCGCCATGGTCTGCTCGACCAGCTCTGGCTGTTTGCTGGCAACCAATGCAGCGCCCGCAGCCACCGCACCGGCACCGGCACCCACGAGGAATTGACGTCTGGCAAGCTTGGGCTGCTCAGGGTTTTTCATTTTTTTGGTCATCTCATCACCTCCAAATCAAACGGCACTTTCAAAATCGAAAGACTGTGTTTCAACATCAAAGAAAACGCGAGCCAAACGGCCCACAGTTTTATAAAAATCGGTGCTGGCAGCGGCCTCGATATCGGCCGTGAAATTGTCGTACCACGTGGCCAGGTGCGCATGGAAAAACGCGCGCTGTTCTGAAAATGAAAAAGGTGGATCGTCTGCAAGAATGAGGTACCGCATGACTTCGCAAAGGAAGGAAATGTGATCTTCGGTTTCTACAATCTTTTCATCACGAACAATGCCAAGTCTGGCCAGGTCATCACGCAAGGCCACCAAGGGTTTCTCGTTGGTGTAGCCCGCAATGTAATAAGACCCATAAGGCAAAACATCGGGGCGGCCAACGCCCACAAAGGTGTCGACAAACTCTTGGTTGATCTGCGTGGCGTCAAACCGGGCAATCACACGAAGCAACTCAGCGAATTCAAAGCCCAAAGGCGTTGTGACATCCAGTTCACTGCGGTTGATTTGCTTGAATCTCGCCAAAAACTCATTGCTCACCTGTCCCGAGAACAAGTGCGAGAGCAAACCGTAGAAATCCGCCCTCGCCCAATCTTCACCGGCGATGCTGTTGTTGTTGTGCTCAGGCGCACTCATCGCTTCACCTCAAAAATGGTCATCTCGTTTTTGGCACTGAACATGTCGCTGACGCGGCAGTCTGCGCACATCTTCAGGCGGTTGGCGTTGCGTTCAAACATGCTGTGACCACTCAAGCGGCCCAACATGTTTTCAATCATGTGCTTTGTTCCAAAGGCCTTCCCGCAGGAAATGCAATGAAACGGCTGCGATTCATTGAGCACGCGCTTTTCACGGGCAACGGCACCCAAACTAAGTTGAGGAATCAGGGAGATTGCGTCTTCTGGGCACGTGGACACACACAAACCACACTGCAGACAGTTGCGCTCAATGAAACGAAGCTGCGGTGTTTCAGGGTTGTCAATCAAGGCAGAGGCTGGGCAAGCGCTGGTACAACTCATGCAGAGTGTGCACTTTTGTTTGTTGACCGCCACAGCACCAAACGGTGCCGACTTTGGCAAACTGATTGCCTGATTGACCTGAAAGCCGAGATTCGCGGCTGCAAATTCGGCAATGTGCTCGAATGCAAACTCCAGTCTGGTGCGCTTGTTGCCAGACATTTCAAAACTGGCCGGAACAATTCCGGTGGGCAACAGGGGGGATGGCTGATACAACTCCGATGCATCGCTTGCCACCAGAAGCCGCACACGTGAACCGACGCCCATGGCCTGCAGCACCACATTGACCCATGCAACTTGAGCAGCCAGGGGTTCGGCGTAATAGGTGGCCTCAGCCGGTGTTTGAATCACAGTGACTCGGTCTACACCGTAGGCAATCGCAGACAACCAGAGGTCTGGCCCGACACTCGCGCCGTGATGCACAGGCACTGGCAGCAAGGCAAAATCGTTGATGGCAGAGTTGCCCTGCCCCGCTGAAACTGCCTGCTTTTTGACTTCTTCAAGCCAGTTGTGCGGCAGGTCCGCGCTGTGGAACACCAACTCAAGTTTGTGGCCACCATTTTGGCGGAATGCGCGCACAGCGGCTTTGATGGCGCGCCCCTGAGCCGCCGCCGGACTGTAAGCAAACTGCAGTGCACCGCTTGGGCAAACGCTGGTGCATGCACCGCACCCCAGGCACAGATTGGGATTAACATCGATTTTGTCACCCAAAGCAGTAATCGCCTTGGTGCTGCACGAATCCACGCACGCATTGCAACCAGCCTTGCTGGATCGACTGTGCGCACAAATCGATGGTTTGTATTCAAAGAACTTGGGCTTTTCGAACTCACCCACCGTTTGGACAGCTTCCAGCAAAGCTTCCATCAACAGTTGTTCACTCTGGCCCACATGCCAATAACCGAGCGGAGGTTGACGGTCATTGATGAGTCCATCCACCGTGCAATCAATGACCATATCGTATTCACGGCGTTGTGTTTGCGCCATGTCTGAAAACGAGATTGCCCGGAAGTCTCCACATGCCTCGATGCATCGCCCGGTCTTGTCGCAGCTGTCGAGATCGATCAACAAACTGCCCGAGGCGATGGATTGGGTTGGACATACATCCACACAGGCACCGCAACGCGTGCACAGTTCCATGTCAATCGGATTTGTCTTCTGGACCTCCAGCGCAAACGCACCCAAATACCCGTCGGCCTTCACGACACGCAGGGCGTGTATGTTGAGGGCGCGGTCTGCAGGCAGCGCAAGGCCTCGTGCGTTTTCAACAAGCAGATCAACGGTCATTGACCTGGCCAGTGCCTGCGCCTGGGCAATGAAGCGGTCATCCTGACTCACCAAAGCAACTCGTCCTGAAGACTTGAACACCACCGCCGGAACAGGGTCTGCGTTGTAATGGGTTTGGTAAGCGGTGAGAGCAACCATGGCTGCCACAGCGTCTCTTGATGTAGGGCCCGCACTCTGGGCACGCAGCGTGCCACGCAAGTTAATGAACTCCACGTGGCTCGAGCCCACCGATGCACCGATGGACTCAAAGACCGCCTGCTCTTGGGTGCAACCCACGAGACACCGGCTGCCGCCTGAGCGACGCTGCTCGCCGAAAATTTTTGTCACCCCATCGCGGCAGGCACGTTCCACAGGAATGAAACGGGCGTCATCCAGCGATGCGTTTTGCAATGCACGATCAAGCCCGTCACCACTGCCCTGACAACCACACACGTACACATCTGAGTTGGTCATATAAAAATTCTGTTTTGGTTATTTGGCTACTAGGTGCAAAGATCATGCCACTCGACCCAATAATTAATTCCCTTGCAATATCAGGGTTATAGGGTTGACCGGGCTAACCTTGGGATTGGCAGTGGTTCATTTTGTCTGGGCCAAACAGGACAAGCCATGGACAAAATGTCTCATTGGCTCAAGGGTGGTTTGGAGTCTATTGGGTGTACGGGTGAGGCTGGCTGATTGTTTTGCAGCGCAATATCGGCAGCTGAATTGAGCGGCGCTTCCAACTGCGCTGACCCAGCCTCATTGATTGCTGCGGTCTCGTCACCAGTCAAGGGTGTTGCCTCTGCCGATGGGAGCCCAGCCTCGGGTGGCTCGGGCAACAAGGTCGGCGATTGCTCAATCTTGTCTTTCAGCGCGTCCAGGTCTGGGCGGCTCAGCAACTGTTTCGACAAGGCCATTTTGTCGATGTCAGAACTGCTGAGCGGCGTGAACTTGTTGTAGTCGTCAATGTAAATGTCCAGCCCATCCATCACATTGAACTCAGGCCTTGAAAACAGGGTCTTGAACGCCTTGTTCTTCAAATCCCTGGACACCTGCCCAGACAAAAAGGCTCGAATGTCACCACCGGCCTTCACCGCTTCGAGATCTTCCTCTGTAGGCACCGGCACTGCCTGTGGCTGAGCTTGCGGCACCTGCGTCGACTGAACATCTGCCCCAGCGGCTTGTGGTACAAAGCCATGAAGCCCGATATCGTCGTGAGACTCTTGTATTGGCCGCGCTTTGACTTCCGCTTCAGAGGTTTTTGCCTCCAGTTTGCGGCGAGACCAACGGCTTAAAAAACCATCACTCATCAAAAAACCCCTTGGCCTTCGTCAACCGCGCTGATCCGGGCTCAGGAATGACTGAGGCCTTGCCCTGCGCTTGGGTTCGGGCTGATAGCGTGCATCCACCAACTGCGCAAGCCACGCCGCCATTTCTGTGGGCATGCCCAGGGTTTGCACTTCTTCATTGGAATCCATCCACCGCGCAGCTTCGTCATAGCTCACCGTGGCTGCGAAAACAGTGGGGCGTTGAGTCTTGTTCTCGTCAGGATACCGCAGCAAAAAAAACACACAGGGTTTATCCGAATCGAGATTCAAGAAATAGCCTTGCAGCTCATCCTGAAAGACTTCAAATTTTGTCAACTGAACAGAATTGGGCGGCTCTGCAATCAAGGCTGGCTCAGCCGGAGCGAGCTCCAGCAGCTCCCATCGAAAGGGTTGCCAAGGGGAAGACTGTTTAACCTGGCCAATTTTTACTTGGAGCGCATATTCGCCAAGCACCAAAAAATTTGAACTCAAAAAACACCTCGACGAGTTGCGACGCTGAATGACAAAAGGCACAATCCTCATCATTAAACGAAAAGATACAGCAGTATCGCAATAGGAGTTTGCCCGCAAGGGCGAGGGATTGAACAATGACAGACCGAGTTATCCAACTGGTCCAGGACAATGCGCGGCTGATTCCCCTGAATCTGAGCATGCCCAGCGCGAGCGATGTACCCGCCACCGACACCCTGAAACGACGCCTGCACGACCTCCGGATATCTGTCACAGACCGCTGCAATTTTCGATGTGTTTACTGCATGCCCAAGTCGATCTTCGACAAGGATTATCGGTTTTTGCCCCACAAGGATCTTCTCAGCTTCGAGGAAATTGAGCAGGTTGCGCGGCAATTTGTCGCACTGGGTGTAGAAAAGATTCGCCTGACCGGCGGAGAGCCCCTGTTGCGCAAGAACCTCGAGATTCTGATTGCCCAATTGGCAGCCCTGCATACCCCGCGTGGCAAACCGGTCGAAATCACACTCACTACCAATGGCACCCTGCTAAGAAAAAAGGCGTTGCTGTTGAAGCAAGCCGGCTTGAACCGCGTCACCGTCAGCCTGGACGCCATTGAAGATCATGTATTCAAAGCCATGAATGACGTGGATTTTTCCGTCAATGAGGTGCTGGACGGGATTGAGGCTGCACACGAGGCCGGGCTTGGCCCAATCAAGGTGAATATGGTGGTCAAGGGCGGGTTGAATGACAAGCAGATCGTGCCAATGGCTCATCACTTCAGGCACTCACCCCACATCCTGCGTTTCATCGAGTACATGGATGTGGGCAGCAGCAATGGCTGGAAAATGGACGAGGTGGTTCCCTCTGCACGGGTGGTTAACCAGATCGCGAAGGCATTGGGAAAACTTGTTCCCGTGGACCCAAATTACACGGGAGAGGTTGCCCAGCGCTGGCGGTATGCAGATGGATCTGGTGAAATCGGCGTCATCTCGTCTGTCACACAAGCCTTTTGCAAAGATTGCACGCGCATAAGGCTCTCCACCGAAGGCAAACTCTACACCTGCCTGTTTGCAAGCAAGGGGCATGACCTAAAACCATTGATCCGATCCGGGCAAGCCGACCATCAGATCGATCAACAACTGAATCACGCCATACGCAATTTGTGGGCCGTGCGCGCCGACAGGTACAGCGAGATTCGCTCTGCCCACACAAGCCAACCGAGCGACAGAATTGAAATGTCTTACATCGGGGGTTAGGAGATGGCAAGACCGTTGATTGATCTTACCCGGGCAAGCATCCCGAGCACGGTGGAAATTGTAGCCTTCAATGAACACGGCGACAAAGTGCCGGTGCAAATTTCCGGGGAGCACCCTTTAACGCTTTACTACGACAAAAAGGAACTGCTGACGCTCATGACGCTGGGCGCGCAACCTGAGGCACTCGCATTGGGTTGGCTGCGTAACCAGCGCCTGGTGCAACACCCCGAAGAGATTGCAGCCATTCACGTGGACTGGGAAACAGAAAGTGTGGCCGTCACCTCCACACTGTTGAAAGAAACCGGAACCACGGTTTGGGAAAACAGTGACATCGCCAGGAAACTGGACAAAAAAACCACGACCTCCGGCTGCGGTCAAGGCACAGTGTTTGGCGATCTCATGTCCGATTTGGACAAGGTGATTTTAAGCAAAGCCCACGGCATCTCCCAGGAAGTGCTTTACAGCGTCATGGAGCAAGTCAGGAAGCATGAATCAATTTACAAGCAGGCCGGTGCGGTTCACGGCTGCGCCTTGTGCTCAAACAGCGGAGCCCGGCGTGGTGAAATTCTGCTCTTTGTCGAAGACGTGGGCCGACACAATGCCGTGGACGCCATTGCAGGGCTGATGTGGCTCCATGGTTATACGGGCGAGGACAAAATCTTCTACACCACCGGGCGCCTCACCTCGGAGATGGTGATCAAGTGCGCCCAGATGGGCATACCGGTGTTGGTATCAAGATCGGGACTTACCCAGATGGGTCATCGAATTGCCGAGCAGCTCAACATCACCATGTTTGGGCGTTGCCAAGGCAAACATTACCTGCTTTACACCGGCGCCCATCGTTTCAATTTTCCTTCTCAATCCGACGTGGCATGAACATCAACAAACAGAACATCACAGCGGTCATTCTGGCTGGCGGCATGGGTCGACGCATGGGTGGTATTGACAAAGGGTTGCTAAAGTTCAAGCAG
>DASUEC010000134.1:0-6598 GCA_036275255.1 Limnobacter sp.
CTGGCAAGGTGTCGCGCACAAGCCCTGCAGTGAACTTGGTGAAATCAATCAACCTGTCTTGGCCAAAACGCGACAATATGCTGTCGTAAGCCACGAGGCCTACTCTGACCAAACCCAGGGATTCGCCGCGGCTCGCGGCAAACTCAAGTTCTTTTCCCAGCAGAGTCTCAAATCCACGGCTGTTCCAGGAGCCTACAATGGGATCGATCAGCAGTGAGCGCTGGTTTTCATTCAGGCTGCGGACAAACCTCGACACCACGGAATCTTCCAGAGGTTTGGCAATTTCGGATTCCACCAACCGTGCAAAATCCTGAAGGTCTTGACGGTCCTCCTGAGAAAATGCTCTGGGTGCGCTGTGGATTACACACAAGGTGCCCAACACCACACCGAAGGCATCGCGTATGGGATGCCCCGCATAAAAACGGATCTTCGGCCCGTCCAGGACCAGCGGATTGTCCATGAATCTCGGATCTTGCAAAGCGTTCTCCACCACCATGGTGTCGTTTTGCAAAATCGCGTGCCCACAAAAAGACACTTCCCGGTCGGTTGAGCAACTGTTGAGGCCCTGCTGTGATTTAAACCACTGGATCTCTTTGTAGACCATGGAAATCACGCAGGTGTCCACGTTGAAATGACGAGTCACCAGGCGAGTGATCCGGTCAAACCGCGGCTCGGACGGAGAATAAATCATCCCCATGTCCTGAAGGGTTCGAGTGCGTTGCGCTTCGTTCTGAGGCAATGCGGGCTTGATCATTCAACTCACCTGGCGCCTGCGGTCAGTCCACATGGTAGTTCGGAGCTTCTTTGGTGATCTGTACATCATGCACGTGGGACTCACGAATACCAGCCGACGAGATCTCGACAAATTCAGCGGTGTCGTGCATTTCTTCGATGGAGCGACAGCCAACGTAACCCATGGAAGAGCGCACCCCACCCACCAACTGGAAAAGAATGGCCAGCACAGAACCTTTGTAGGGCACCCTGCCCTCAATGCCTTCCGGAACCAGCTTGTCAGCGTTGTTGGCGGGGTCTTGAAAGTATCGGTCCGCTGAACCTTGGGTCATTGCACCCAAAGAACCCATGCCACGGTAGGCCTTGTAACTTCTTCCCTGGAAGAGAATGACTTCTCCAGGCGCCTCCTCTGTGCCGGCAAACATGCCACCCATCATAACGCTGCTGGCGCCGGCAGCCAGCGCTTTCGCAATATCCCCGGAATAACGGATCCCTCCGTCGGCGATCAAGGGCACACCCGTGCCCTTCAGCGCCTGTGCCACGTTTGCAATGGCGGTGATTTGGGGAACCCCCACACCAGCCACAATACGGGTTGTGCAAATGGAACCGGGACCAATGCCCACTTTCACGCCATCGGCACCAGCTTCCATGAGTGCCAGCGCTGCGTCACCCGTTGCGATGTTGCCACCGATCACATCCACTCTCGGATAATGCTGCTTTACCCAGCGCACCCGATCCAGCACACCTTTGCTGTGGCCGTGCGCGGTGTCCACAACAATCACGTCCACCCCGGCGGCAACCAGCTTTTCCACGCGTTCTTCAGTGCCTGCGCCCACACCGACTGCTGCGCCAACGCGCAATTTGCCCTGCTCATCCTTGCAGGCGAAGGGGTGCTCTGTGGCCTTTTGAATGTCTTTGACCGTGATCAGCCCGTGCAACTCATTGTTATTGCCCATGACCAGCACGCGCTCGAGGCGATGCTTGTGCATGAGTTGCTTGGCTTGTTCAAGGCTGTCATCGTCCGACACGGTCACCAGGCGCTCGCGCGGGGTCATGATGTTTGAGACGGGCTGATCGAGGTTGGTCTCGAATCGAAGGTCCCGGTTGGTCACAATGCCAACAACCTTGCCGTTTTTTACAACTGGAAATCCACTGATTTTGTGCTGTTGGGTGATTGCGATCACCTGACGAACAGTCAACTCGGGCTCGATGGTGATGGGGTCGCGAAGCACGCCCGACTCGTGGCGTTTCACCTTGGCGACCTCGGCCGCCTGCTGCGTTGCAGACAAATTCTTGTGCACAATCCCGATTCCACCCTCTTGCGCCATGGCGATTGCCAGGCGGGCCTCAGTCACTGTGTCCATGGCGGCGGACACCAGCGGAATGTTCAGGCGAATGTTGCGGGTAAGTTGGGTGGACAGCGATGTGTCCTTGGGAAGAACGTCTGAGAACGCAGGAACCAGCAATACATCATCAAACGTTAACGCTTTTTGCCTGACACGCATGCAATTTCTCCTTGCGCAAAAGCGAATTATAAAGGATTGCAGCCTGCACTGTTTTGCATCACAAACAGAAAAAAGCGGGAATCTCGGTTTTTTGTTGCACCTGCAACATCAGGTCTTGCTTTGGCGGCCGCTGCGGCGGCCGGGCCTGGCCGTTGCAGTTGCCTGCTTGTGTGCAGCCCTGCGGCGGCGACTTTCTTTGGGGTCAAATCGGAGCATGTCCAGGATTTCCAGCCGGTCACCCGCCTCCAGCTGGGTGTCTGGCGTTGCATACAAACCAAACACCGCAACAGCCCGTTGCGCAAGCAATTGCTCAAGCTCTGCAGATGAATGGCCCAAAATGGCCAATGCCCTATGCACGGTGCATGGTGTGGGCACCTCCAGATCCAACGGAGTGCGCTCAAGAACCCCGCCGTCTTCGCTGTTCAGATAGATGACCTGAATTTTCATTGGAGGCCTGGTGCTGGTGGATAAAGCACCTCGGCCCGTCGGATGAAGCTGTCGACCACGGTGTTGGCGATGCTTTGAAAAACGGGTCCAACGAGTTGCTCGAGCATGCGGCTGGAAAATTCGTAATCCAGAACAAAACTGACTTTGCAGGCATCGGCGGTGAGTGGGTAAAAGGCCCAATGGCCCTGAAGATGCTCAAATGGGCCTTCCACGAGGGTCATGTGAATGGCGTGCCTGTCTTCAAGGCGATTCATGGTGCAAAAACTTTGTTTAAAGCCTTTGAACGCAATTTCGACGGTGGCTTTGTCCAGCCCTGGCTCCACAACCTCCAGGGCGGCAGCGCCACACCATGGCAAAAATTGCGGGTACTCAGGGACGTTGCGCACCAAATCAAACATTTGAAGCGCGGAAAAGTGAACCAAAACAGATTTTTCGATGGTTGCCATGCAGACGGGAAAAGACCTTGCGCTGCGCTGCGATTTGCAGCCAGCTTTCCTCCCTTGCACTTTGAACGGGCACAAGGAAGCGATTAAACTATCTATTTTAGCGGGTTTTCGGGATTTGCATCCTGTTGAACCCTGTGAACCGGATCACATACCCAAACCATGAGCATTATCCAGAACAAGAAAGCCACCTTTGATTACTTCATCGAGGAGACCTATGAGGCCGGCCTGGTGCTGGAGGGCTGGGAGGTTAAGGCCATTCGGGATGGTCGGGTCCAGATCAAAGAAAGCCACATTATTGTGAAAAGTGGCGAATTGTGGCTTTTGAACACGCACATCACGCCATTGAACAGTGCTTCAACCCACGTGCGACCCATCAACACCCGCACACGCAAGCTGCTGCTCAAGCGGGCCGAGATCAACCGCCTGATTGGAAAGGTTGAGCAAAAGGGCTATTCATTGGTGCCACTCAATTTGCATTTCAAGAATGGCCGCATCAAGGTGGACATGGCCTTGGCCAAGGGCAAGAAGCTGCATGACAAGCGTGACACGCTTAAAGACAAAGACTGGAAACGCGAACAGGAAAGGTTGATGAAGGTTCACCGCACCTGATCAGCCCAACTTGCTGGAAAAATAATCCACAAGCTTGCGCTCAGGTTTGCCTGGCGTGGCATCTGGCCGGGCCTCTGCATTGGCCAATTGGGTGCGCTTCGTGGCCACTTTTTTGCGGATGTTGGTGATGGCGTATTGAGTCACCTCGTTGGCCTTGCGTCTCAGCAACTGCTCAACACCGACTGGGGACAACCCCGCCGGCAAGCGAATGCCCTGCACCTTCGAAATTCGCTCCTTCAGTGCAGGCGCGCTGCTGCTGGCCTGCACTTCAGGCGCCAAGTGCTCTGGATCGGGTTCAACAAGATTACCCGGCTGCGGTTTGATCCCGGTGGCGGGTGATGTGTTCTCCATGGCCACTGGCAGATGGCTACAAAATTCAAGGTATGCACGCGGTGCAACGCGCAGGCAGTTGCGTGGAAAGCCGGACAAAGAGGCGGCACACCTCGCTTCATCGGTGATAAATACGCCTTGTGTGGTTTTTGACTGAAGCGCCAGAAGATTGGCCAGCTCAAGCAAGGCACAACGCACCAAGGCGTGTGCAGGCACCGCTTGCGTAAGTATCACCCGTTGATGATGTTGGAAAGCTGCTGTTTCAAGCACAGGCAGGTTGTTGGCCATGATCCATTTCACAAGGGCCAGGCCCTCCGGCCCGTCATGCCTGACCAACACATGCAGCACCGCATCTGGCACGCCAACGGACCAGCCTGCTTTAAACAAACTGCCCAAGGCCTGTTGACGCTGTAACTCCAGCAATGCACCCACATCGGGAATCAAATGTACAAATGGTTTCATGCCTACTCCCTACTCCGCCAACTGCCGCAGAGCGTTGACCATTCCGAGAATCTGCGATTCTGTCAGTTTGGGCTTGGGCAACCCCGCGCCTTGCAAAAGGCGCTCCAACAACACTTCGTTGGCCACACCGAGGGTGGTGAGCGCCTCGTCCACATCGATCAAGCCCAGGGAGTAATGCAATAGGACTGTGTAGTTCTGATTTCCGATTTGGCGGCTTTGTTCCGCGGAATCAATCAGGTTGCGCATCTGGATGGCAATGAGCGCACTCAGCGTGGTTCCCTGTCGGGCGGCAAGCGCTTTGGCAGCTTGGACCAGTTCCCGGTCAAGGGTGACGCTAATTTGGGTGTTGGTGTTACTCATGCGATAAGGGGTGGAGTTACCAGCGAAGCACTAGACGTAATCTTTGTGAATGCTGGGCGTAAGAAGTTCCACCCCGAGCAATTGCCCGTGAAGCAAAAGCTACTTGCCTTGCTTGACGACCTGCATGGCCGTGGCCACCATGGCACCCATGTTGGACAGGTCCGCCGGCAAAATCAGGGTGTTGCCTTGTTTGGCCACACCAGCAAATGCTTCAATGTATTGTTCGGCCACTTTCAGGTTAACCGCTTCCAGCCCGCCTGGCTCCTGAACGGCCGAGGCCACCTTGCGCACGGCTTCTGCCGTGGCTTCCGCAATTTCTTTGATGGCTCCGGCCTCTCCCTGTGCACGGTTGATGGCGGCAATTCGGTCACCTTCAGAGCGCGCGATGGCGGACTCGCGTTCGCCATTGGCGATGTTGATCTGCTCTTGCTTGCGGCCTTCAGAGGCTGCAATGAGTGCACGCTTCTCCCGCTCCGCGGTGATCTGTGCCTGCATGGCCTGCAGGATTTCACGTGGTGGCGTGAGGTCTTTGATCTCATAACGCAACACCTTAACGCCCCAGTTGAGCGCGGCCTCATCCAGTGCATTCACAATGGTGGCATTGATCAGGTCGCGTTCTTCAAAGGTTTTGTCCAACTCCATCTTGCCGATCACAGACCGCAGTGTTGTTTGCGCAAGTTGGGTGACGGCACTGATGTAATCGCTGGACCCGTAGCTTGCCTTCATGGCATCGGTCACCTGAAAATACAAGATACCGTCCACCTGCAACTGGGTGTTGTCGCGCGTAATGCAAACCTGGCTTGGCACATCCAGCGGAATCTCCTTGAGCGAGTGCCTGTAAGACACACGCTCGATGAAAGGCACCAGAAAGTTGAGCCCTGCCGACAAGGTGCGATCGTACTTGCCAAGCCTTTCGACCACCCAAGCGCTTTGCTGGGGAACAATGCGCAAGGCCTGGCTTACAAACACGATGGCCAGAATCAATATGACAATGGACACTTCCATGGGTTAGACCTCCGATAAAGCCGCTCGGGCGGCTGGGGTGGATTTGACTGGCAGGAACAACTGGAACTTGGAGTGGAAAAATACGCCAATGTTCAACGGCTTTTGACTTTCAGTGTGTTGCCCTGTATGGCAACAATTTCATGAAGACCCGTTTGGGGCTCCGGGTCTACACTTTCGGCGGCCCAGGCTGCCCCGCGGTAGTGAACCTGGGTGCGGCGATGTGTGTCCCATTGCGCAATATCCACGGTGTTGCCAATGTCCAGCACATCGGTGCTGGAACCCACTTGGCTGGACTGCCCTCTGCGCACGCGCTGTAGACCCAGGCTGCCCAGCACGGCAAACAACGCCGCTGCGGCAATCTGAATCTCCAGCCCATACCCCAGGTGAGCCATCAGTGCACCAACCGCGGCCCCCAGAGACACCATGAGCAAATAAAACGTACCGGTGGTGATCTCGGCGATGAGAAGCACGCCGGCCAACACCAACCACATCGACATGCTGCTCAAGTCACTTCTCCTTACTGCTTTTTGGCAGCACGGTCTGCCAGTTTTTGCCAGGTATCCACCACCGTGTCCGGGTTCAGTGAGATAGACTCAATGCCTTCGCCTGCAAGCCACAGCGCGAAGTCTGGATGATCGGAGGGACCTTGCCCACAAATGCCGACATACTTGCCTTTTGCCTTGCAAGCCTCAATCGCTTTAC
>DASUEC010000135.1:0-13919 GCA_036275255.1 Limnobacter sp.
ACCCAAAAACCAAGATTCTATCATTGGGCTGCACAGCCTTCGTGACCACAGCGTACGCTTGCTCCACACTTGCATACGTCTGCACGGATTTTTCCGGTGACTGCTTGGCTATTCCGCCACTGGCCAACGCTTGGGCATTGCCTGCCCAGTCAAACGGTGCATCATCCACACCGGCCTGCCGCAAAGCATTGGCCAGGTTTTCTGCACTGCGTCCACGTTCACCATTCAGGGTGACCAAATGCCAGTGATCCACACGGTCTTTCAACGCGTGCACCACTGCGGTGGCGTCTTTGTCCGCCAACATGCCAAATATGCAATGGGTGTATGGAAAAAACCCCATGTTGTCCAAACTTTCGCGCAAGTGTGCTGCAGCGTGCGGATTGTGCCCCACATCCAGCACCACAGTGGGCTGACCTGGCAACACCTGAAAGCGCCCAGGCCATTCAACCAGCAAAAAACCCTGGCGAATGGCTTGTGCAGGGATTGGCAAACGGTCTTTCACGGCTTCCAAGGCTGCCAGTACACCTGCAGCATTCAGCAACTGGTTGGCACCGCGCAACGCCGGGTAGGCCAAAGCGCCGCGACGCATGTTCCGGCCACCATACCCCCACTGCTGCTTGTCGCCACTGTAGTTGTAATCGCGGCCAAACAGCCACAGGTCTGCCCCGATGGCCTGGGCATGGGCCAGCACACTGGCAGGTGGCGCAGGGTCACTCACAATCGCTGGCTTGCCCGGGCGGAATATGCCCGCCTTCTCGCGACCGATGCTCTCGCGGTCTGGGCCCAAAAAGGCCTGGTGATCCAAATCAACGCTGGTGCAAATCGCGCAATCGGTGTCAAAAAGATTGACTGCATCCAGACGCCCGCCCATACCAACTTCCAGCACCACGGCATCCAGCGGATGCTGGGCAAACACACGCGCAACAGCCAAGGTGGTGAATTCAAAATAGGTGAGTGACACGGCTGGCTCACTGGCACGGCGCGCTGCCTCCACTTCTGCAAAAGCCTTCACCAATTCGGCAGGCTGAACCTCTTCCCCGTTGATGCGCGCGCGTTCGGTGAAGCGCACCAAATGGGGTGAAGTGTACATGCCCACCTTGTAGCCAGCCTGCATCAGGATGCTCTCCAGCATGGCACAGGTGGAGCCTTTGCCATTGGTGCCAGCCACCGTAAACACCACACCTGGTAACTGAATGCCCATGCGGGCCTGAACCACACGCAGGCGGTCCAAACCCATGTCAATGGGTTTGCTGTGAATGTGTTCAAGATAAGCAAGCCAGGTGTCCAGACTGTCGCTGGGCCTAGGTTGCACAAGGTTCTGGCTGGAGCTGTTGGGGGGCACTGCAGAATTCAAGATGTGTCTCTGGGTTAAATCATCAAGCGGCCTGGCCAACTGCAGCTGACTTGCCCAGCAAGCGGAGCAAGGCAGCCAGTTTGGATTTCATTTCACGGCGGTCCACGATGCAGTCCACTGCACCTTTTTCCATCAGGAATTCAGCACGCTGAAAACCTTCGGGCAGGGTTTGGCGCACAGTTTGTTCAATCACGCGCGGACCTGCAAACCCGATCAGGGCTTTGGGTTCTGCCACCACCACATCGCCCAAAAACGCAAAACTTGCAGACACACCACCCATGGTCGGGTCGGTGAGTACCGAGATATATGGCAAGCGAGCCTGTGAAAGTTTTGCCAGCATGGCCGATGTTTTGGCCATTTGCATGAGTGAGCCCAAACCTTCTTGCATGCGCGCTCCACCGGAGGCAGCAATGCTGATAAAAGGCACACCGGCATCCAGCGCTGCTTGCACACCGCGGCAAAACCGCTCACCCACCACCGAGCCCATGGAGCCACCCATGAACTCAAACTCAAAACAGGCAATCACCACCTTCAGGCCATCCATGGTCCCCATTTGAACAACCAAAGCATCGGTCTCACCAGTGCCTTCTTTGGCCTCATTGAGGCGGGCAGTGTAGCTCTTGCTGTCTTTGAACTTGAGCGTGTCCATGGGCACCACTTCTTGCCCAATCTCCACGCGCTGGGCTTCATCGAACAACAAATCCAGTCGCTCGCGGGCCCCCATGCGCATGTGGTGGCCACAAGACGGGCAAACCATGGCGTTGCTCACCAGGTCGTTGTGGTAAAGCACGGCGTCACAGGCTTTGCATTTGGCCCACACACCCTCGGGCACGCTCTTTTTGTTGACGTCACCGGGGTTTTTTGAGGAAATTCGTGGCGGAATGATTTTTTCTAGCCAACTCATACACAATCCCTTGTTTTGTTTTATGCCTTGAACTGCGCATCCAGCGCGGCACGAATGGGGGCCAAAAACTGCCGGGCCAATTCTGGAGACTGCGCGGGGTCCCCCGCTTCCAGTTGTTGAATGAGTGCCGAGCCAATCACCACGGCATCGGCAGATTGGGCAACACGGCAGGCCGATTCGGCATCCCGAATGCCAAATCCCACGCCAACGGGCACGCTGGTGTGTTTGCGGATGGTGGGTAGTTTAGACCCCACCTCGCTGGCATTCAAATTTTGTGCCCCCGTCACACCCTTGAGTGACACGTAGTACACATATCCACTGGCGGCCTTGGCCACTTTCTCAATGCGGTCGTCGGAGGATGTGGGTGCCAGCAAAAAGATGGGGTCGAGCTGCGCCGCACGCAATTGGGCAGCGAATTCGATGGATTCCTCGGGTGGATAATCCACCACCAGCACGCCATCCACGCCAGCGCTTTTGCACTCATCCACAAACCTGCCTGTGCCCATGCGTTCAATGGGATTGGCGTACCCCATCAACACCACTGGCGTGTGTGAATTGGATTGGCGAAACTCCCGCACAAAATCCAGAATCCTGCGGGTGCTGATGCCTTTGGCCAAAGCCCTTTCGCTGGATCGTTGAATGACAGGCCCATCGGCCATGGGGTCTGAAAACGGAACCCCCAGCTCGATGACGTCTGCACCTGCATCGGCCAGCGCATGCATCACGGCCACGGTTTGGAAGGGATCGGGGTCACCCCCGGTGACAAAAGGCACCAGGCCCTTGCGACCCTGGGCTTTGAGTTCCTGAAATACGGCTTGAATGCGTGACATGTTGAATTTATTTTTTGTTGCAGGCAGCGGCAGCGCCTGTTTTGCAATCGGGGTGGCAGTAAAACTCGGCGCCGCTCATGCGGGCCACCGTGTGCATGTCCTTGTCACCGCGGCCAGACAGATTCACCAGAATGACTTTGTCTTTCGGCAGGGCTTTGGCCAGCTTGGCCGCGTGGGCCAAGGCGTGGCTGCTCTCCAGCGCAGGAATGATGCCCTCAATCCGGCAGCAGTTGTGGAATGCCTCCAAAGCTTCGGAATCAGTGATGCCCACATACTGCGCACGTCCGCTGTCTTTGAGCCAGGCATGCTCTGGACCCACACCTGGGTAATCCAGCCCGGCAGACACTGAATGTGTTTCGATGATTTGACCATCTTCGCTTTGCAGCAGGTAGGTGCGGTTGCCGTGAAGCACACCCGGTGTGCCAGCCGACAAAGATGCCGCATGTTTGCCGGTTTCAATGCCCTCCCCGGCTGCTTCCACGCCCACAAGCTGAACGCCGTCCACGCCAATGTAGGGGTGGAAAATCCCCATGGCATTGGAGCCGCCGCCCACGCAAGCCAACACATAATCGGGCTGGCGCCCAACCATGGCGGGCATTTGTACCAGGCACTCCTTGCCGATCACGCTTTGGAAATCACGAACCAGCATCGGGTATGGATGTGGGCCAGCCACCGTGCCGATGATGTAGAAGGTGTCTTCCACGTTGGTCACCCAATCCCGCATGGCCTCGTTGAGGGCGTCTTTCAGGGTTTTGGAGCCAGACGTGACTGGCACCACCTCGGCACCCAACAATTTCATGCGGAACACGTTTTGCGCCTGGCGAGCCACGTCCTCCTGGCCCATGTACACCACGCATTTCATGCCGTAGCGCGCCGCCACGGTGGCAGTGGCCACGCCGTGCTGGCCTGCGCCGGTCTCGGCAATCACGCGGGGCTTGCCCATGCGGCGGGCCAACAGGGCCTGGCCGATGCAATTGTTCACCTTGTGGGCGCCTGTGTGGTTCAAGTCTTCGCGCTTGAAATAAATCTGCGCCCCGCCGAGCATCTCAGACCAGCGTTTGGCATGGTAAATGGGGCTGGGGCGGCCAACGAAGTATTTCAGTTCATTCTCGAACTCGGCCACAAACTCCGGGTCATTCTGGTAATGGGCATAAGCAGCTTTCAGCTCTTCCAGCGCGTGCACCAGGGTTTCTGACACGAATGTGCCGCCATAAGGGCCAAAATGTCCGGTGGCATCAGGAAATTCGTAGGGTTTGTTCATGTTGCTGCTCTCATTGCGTCGGCCCGGTGGACCGCCTTGCAAAACTCAAAAATCTTGTGGAGGTCCTTGATGCCCTTGGTCGATTCAACGCCACTGGAAACATCAACACCATAGGGCCCGATGCTGCTGATGGCTTGCCCCACATTGTGTTGGTCCAACCCTCCGGATAATACCAAACCCTGCTCCAGTGCGCCTTGCCCGGGGAGCAAAGACCAGTCAAAAGTGTGACCGCTGCCGCCATAGGATTCGCTCCAGGAATCCACCAACAACGCCTGTGCCCTGGCGAACCGCCTGCTCTCTGCATGCAAATCCACACCAGCACGCATGCGCACAGCCTTGATGTAGGGCCGGCCAAAGCGCTCACAGTACTCCGCAGACTCATCACCATGAAACTGAAGCAACACATTGGGAATGTCTTGAATCACCGCCTGCACCAGCTCGGGTTGCGCATTGACAAACAAGGCCACCGGGGTTTGCCAAGCACCCAAGTGTTTGACCAAAGCGCTGGCGTGTGCGGGCTCCACGTGGCGAACCGAGGGGGGATAAAAAACAAAACCAACGGCATCTGCCCCGGCACTCACGCAAGCGGCCACTGCCTCTTCGGTTTGCAGACCGCAAATTTTGATTCGTGTTCGCATCACTTCCATGGCAAAGGCTCAAACAGGCGTTGAATTTGATAGTGCTCAGGGTATTCAATGTGCCACAAACTGAGGCCTTGGGCAGGGTATGTTTTGGCAGCAAGGCTGCGGTCCCGACTGGCAAGCACTTGCGCCACCCATTGCACAGGCTGACGCCCCTGGCCCACCTCCATCAGGCAACCCACCATGTTGCGCACCATGTGATGCAGGAATGCGTTGCCATGGATCTCGATGTATGCATGATCAGGCTTGCTCACCAAGTGGATGCCATGGATGATGCGCACAGGGCTTTGGGCTTGGCACTGCGCCGCCCGGAAGGCAGAAAAGTCGTGTGTGCCCACCAAGGCTTGCGCCGCTTCTTCCATCGCTTGCAGATTCAGGGGGTAATGCACCCAGGTCATGAACGGTTTGAAGGGGTCACAAACCGGATTGCTGTAAAAATAGTAGCGGTAGGTTCGAGAGACGGCGCTGAAACGGGCATGAAAACTGTCGTCTGCCAACATCATGCCGGTCACACTCACAGACTCTGGCAAAAAATTGTTCACACCTCTGACCCAGGCGGAGTGAGGTCTGTTTGCATCGGTGTCCAGGTGGACCACCTGCTGGCGGGCATGCACGCCGGTGTCGGTTCTGCCAGCACAATGCAGTACAAACGGCGACTGGACAATGCGGCCCAAAGCCTTGGCAAGAGTGTCTTGAACCGTGCAACCATGGGGTTGGGTTTGCCAGCCCTCAAAGTTTCGGCCATCGTAACGCAGGCCAAGCACCACACGGTTCACAGCGTCAATTACCCCAAGGTGCCCAACAAAGCTTTGGCCTTGCGAACCTGGTCCGCATCGCCTTTCTTGATGATTTCGTTCAACAACTCCTTTGCACCATCGGCATCGCCAATTTCAACGTAAGCACCGGCGAGATCCAGCTTGGTTGCCACTTCCTGCCAGGTGGCTTCGTCGATTTTTGGATTGGGCACGTCCACATCCAGATCAACAGCGGCTGGCTCAAGTGGATCGGCGCTCGCTTCGGCTGCTGGAGAAGGCTCCTCGTTTGCTGGGCTGTCGAATCCCGCAGAATCCCCCGATGACTCGTCATCTGTGCCGGTTGGAGGCAGCTTGCGCAACTCCTCCAGTTCCTCCTGTGCAGCGGCAGCGCCTTTCTCCAGCGAATCGAGATCATCAAAGATGGATGAGGCCTGCTCTTGCTTTGCGGCTTCCTCGGGAAACTCCAAGGTCACAGGGCTGTTTAAAGACTCTGCCTGCTCACTGGCCTGAGGTGATTCCACTTGCAATTCAGGAATTTGCTCGACAGGCTGCTCGAGAGACTCTTCGACGGAAGGGGCGTCTTGCGATGGTTCAACGGCAGGCTCGGCAACAGGCTTGGCTCTTTCGGCCAGAACATCATCCAGATTAAAGTCATCATCGGAAACAGCACTCAAGCCCTGCTCGGGTTTTGTGCTGGTTTGCTCGGCAGCCATGGCGGCCAGGGCGTTGTCAAAATCCTGCACCTCCGTGAAACTCTCGTCACTGGGTTCTTGGGACTGTGTGGAAGAAGAGGATTTTTTGCGCGCCCGAACAACCAACAACAGCAACACCAAACCAAGCAAGCCGCCTGCGCCAGCAAGCAACCACGGCACCAGACTGCCCTCTTCTGGGCTGTCCAGCTGACCGGCTGTGTCTTGCGGCTTGTCTTTGGAGGCATCTTCAATGGCTGAAACAGCTTCATTTGCCGGTGGCGACAAGGGGGCGTCTGCAGGCGCAGAAAGCAACGGATCTTCGGTGGGATTGGAGTCTCCTCCACTGGGTGCCTGCTCGCTCAGCGCAGGCAGAGCCTCCGTTGAAGCAGGCTGCGTGCCCTGCTGCATCTCCAGCAGCTTCTGAAGATCAGATACGTTTTTCTCCAGCAAGGCAATTCGCTCATTGGCCTCCGCAAGCGCCTTGTTTTTGGCAAGCAATTCTTCAGCTACGGCATCACTCGCATTGCCGCCTTGGGCAGCCCCCGGCGCAATTTGCAATCGATCCTCGGGCTTGGCAGCCGGTTCAGCCGTTGGCTCTTTGGGGGAGATGCTGCCCTGAGTGGTCTTGCCCGGGTCGGAGGCAGTGGCATTGGCAACAGTCAGCAAGCCGATTTGGCGAGCATAAGCCGAATACACATTGCGGTCATCATTGCGCGCCAGCACGAGCAGTGCTTCCTTGGCAGAGCGGGCACGCACAGCCGAACGGTTGGGTATGCGAATCTGAGCCCCTTCACGAATCAAATGAACACTGCCCTTGATGAAGGCATCACGGTTTTCTTCGTAAATGGCCGCCATGGCCTGATTGAGCGTGACGCCATCGCCAACCAGCTGCACAGCCAGTTCGGACAAAGTGTCACCACGCTTGACCTGCAACTGGCCAGCCGGGCTGGCAATGGCGGAGGCCGCAGGGGCCGAGGACGGGGCTGGAGAAGGCGAGGCAGCTTGAACCTCTGGCTGTTTGGGCGAGGCCACAGGTGCCACTGGTGGCAATGTCCTGGGCGGGGTGATGGCTGGCAATTGGGTGGTTTCTGGCTTGGAAGGCGCGGCATCGGCAGGAATGGTGAGCGTGTACTCACGTGCCACACGACCGCCAGCCCAGCTCAGTTCCACCAGCGCATCCAGGAACCCTTGAGGCAGCGCCTTGCTGGCTGTGATTTTCACCACGGCAGTGCCTGGCTTTGCGCCATCCTGAACGGAAAATCTGAGGCTTTGAAGATTGGGGTCGACCACCAGCCGCGCCGCTTGAAATGCCTCTGGTGGAGCGAGTGCCGCTTTCAGTGTGGCGCGTTCTTCAGGCAACATCGAGTCAATCTGAATTTGCGCCTGGAAAGGCTCTCCAGCCCTGGAGAGCACCTCCAGTTTGCCGAGTTGGGCAGCCTGTGCAAGGGAGCTAGCGAACACACCTGATGCGATTAAAAGGGGCAATGTCTTTCTTGTGATGTGCCTCACCCGTTCACTCCATGAATGTACAGGCCCGCGCTCGCCGGGCCAATGGTGTTTTTTAAATTAACGCTCAATCAAGATGCGCAGCATGCGACGCAAGGGCTCGGCAGCCCCCCAGAGCAACTGGTCACCCACGGTGAATGCACTCAGGTACTGACCACCCATTGCCATTTTGCGCATGCGCCCCACAGGCACGTGCATGCGGCCTGTTACGGCGGCAGGCGTGAGTTCTCGAATAGATGCTTCACGCGCGTTGGGAATCACTTTAACCCAATCGTTGGCCTTGGCGAGCATGTCGGTAATCTCGTTGAGGGGAATGTCTTGCTTCAGCTTGATGGTAAGCGCCTGGGAATGGCAGCGCATGGCCCCAACGCGCACGCACAAGCCATCGACCGGGATTGAACACGCGGTGCCCGCGGCAGGTTTACCCAAGATCTTGTTGGTTTCTGCCCCGCCTTTCCATTCCTCTTTGGACTGTCCGTTGCCAAGGTCTTTGTCGATCCAGGGGATCAGGCTGCCGCCCAACGGCACGCCAAACTGGTCCGTGGGGTACTGGCTGGAGTTGATATGCTCGGCCACCTTGCGGTCAATTTCCAGAATGGCAGAGGCCGGGTCAGCCAGCAGATCTTTGACCTCCCCGTGAATGCTGCCCATTTGTGCAATCAGCTCACGCATGTTTTGCGCCCCAGCGCCCGAGGCCGCCTGATAAGTCATGGAGGTGATCCACTCCACCTGGTTGGCCTGGAACAAACCGCCCAGGGCCATCAGCATCAGCGACACCGTGCAATTGCCACCCACATAGTTTTTGATGCCTTGGGTGAGGCCATCCTTGATCACATTCATGTTGACCGGGTCGAGAATGATGATCGCGTCATCTTTCATGCGCAGCGCCGATGCGGCGTCAATCCAGAAACCATTCCAGCCCGCTGCACGCAGCTTGGGGAACACCTCGTTGGTGTAGTCGCCACCTTGGCAGGTGAGTACGACATCCATCTGCTTGAGCGCTTCAATGCTGTTGGCATCTTGCAGAGCACCAGCATTGGCGGCAAAAGCCGGGGCTTTGCCACCTGCGTTGGAGGTGGAGAAAAACACAGGCTCAAAATGCGCAAAATCATTTTCTTCCTGCATGCGCTGCATGAGCACGGAACCCACCATGCCACGCCATCCGACCAAACCCACTTTCAACATAACAACTCCAATCAGAATTCAGAATATCAAGACTGCGCAGTTTCAAGACTGCTTGGCCAGGGCGGCCACAATTGCATCTCCCATGCCCTGGGTGCCAGTGCGAACCTTGCCTTCACGCCAAATGTCGCCTGTGCGCGGGCCGGTGGCCAACACCGACTTCACCGCCTGCTCTATGCGGCTGGCGTAATCTTCCAGGCCAAAGGTGTAGCGCAGCATCATGGCGGCCGAGAGCACGGTGGCCATGGGGTTGGCCAAGTCTTTGCCAGCAATGTCAGGGGCCGAGCCATGAATTGGCTCGTACAATCCAAAATTGCTTTCGTTCAGGGAGGCCGAAGGCAACATCCCAATGGAACCGGTCAACATGGAGGCTTCATCGGACAAAATATCACCGAAGAGGTTGCCCGTCACGATCACATCAAATTGCTTGGGGTTTTTAAGCAACTGCATCGCGCAGTTGTCCACGTACATGTGAGTCAACTCCACATCGGGATACTCTGTGGCCACCTCGGTGACCACGTCCCGCCAAAACTGGGTGGTTTCCAGCACATTGGCCTTGTCCACCGAGCACAACTTGCGACCACGCTTTTGAGCCGCCTGAAAAGCCACGTGGGCAATGCGGCGAATTTCGGTTTCGGCGTAGCGCATTGTGTCAAACGCCTCGCGCTCACCCTTGAAAGGACCGTCCTCTGCAATGCGGTGACCCCGCGGTGTGCCGAAGTAAATGTCGCCGGTCAACTCTCTCACAATCAGAATATCAAGCCCTGCGACCACTTCTGGGCGGAGCGTGGAAGCGTCCGCCAGCTCGGCATATACCATGGCAGGGCGAAAATTCGCGAACAGGTTAAGTGCTTTGCGTATGCCCAAAATCGCCTGTTCGGGCCGCAAATGGCGCGGCAAGGTGTCCAGGGAAAAATCACCCACAGCACCAAACAGCACAGCATCACTGGCTTTGGCCAAAGCCACGGTTTCATCGGGCAGGGGTACGCCTTTTTCACGGTATGCCACCCCACCAATCAGGGCGTGTTCAAACTCCACGTTCAAGCCGTCGGTTTTCAGGGCTTCAAGCACCTTCACGGCTTGTTGGGTGATCTCTGGACCAATGCCATCGCCAGGCATCACGGCAATTTTCAAAGTCATGCTGTTCTCAAATGGTGTTGGCTAGCCAGGGCTGATCGGCCAGGCGTTTATTCTCGAAGGCCGTGATGGCATCGCGGTGTTGCAGGGTAAGCCCGATGTCATCCAAGCCGTTGATCAGGCAGTGCTTGCGAAAGGCATCCACCTCAAAGCGAAATTGCAGGCCAGCAATGCTGACGTGCTGATTTTCGAGATCAACCGTGATTGTTTCGCCGGGCTTTTTTTCGATGACTGCAAACACTTGCTTAAGCTCTTCTTCTTTTAAAACAATGGGCAAGAAGCCATTTTTAAAGCAGTTATTGAAGAAAATATCTGCAAAGCTGCTGGAGATAACAGCTTTGAAACCGTACTGCTGCAAGGCCCAAGGTGCATGCTCACGCGACGAGCCACAACCAAAATTGGGCCCCGCCACCAACACCGTGCCGCCCTGGAATTCTGGCCTGTTCAACTCGAAGTCGGGGTTGAGAGGCCGTTTGGTGCAATCCATGCCGGGCTCGCCCTCATCGAGGTAACGCCAGCCATCAAACAGGTGCTCACCAAAACCTGTGCGCTTGATGGATTTCAAAAACTGCTTTGGGATGATCGCGTCGGTGTCCACATTGGCGCGATTCATGGCCACAGCAATGCCGGTGTGGGTAACAAATTTTTCCATGATGAATCCGTTAAAACTTCAGCCTCCAGGGCGCAAACCCGGGAGCCCGAATGGGGTCAAAGCGGGCGCGGGCCTCATGCCCCACCCGTTTGAAATGCCATTACCGTTTGTTTTCCTCGGCGGTGCGCTCAATGGCAGCGCCTCCAGCTTTGATGTCTTTGCCCATGCCTTCAATGGTATTGCAGGCTGACAGTGAGAGCGCCGACAGGGCGAGCAACATGGTGGAAATCAATTTCATGACAAACACTCCTTTACTCAAAAGTTTCTTGCATCAATGAAATGGCCTGCAATTGCAGCCGCAGCCGCCATGGCCGGGCTCACCAGGTGAGTGCGGCCACCCGCACCTTGGCGTCCTTCAAAATTGCGGTTGCTGGTGGACGCACAGCGCTCGCCATTGCCCAAGCGGTCGGCGTTCATGGCCAAACACATCGAGCAACCTGGCTCACGCCATTCAAAACCCGCCTCACGGAAAATCTTGTCCAAACCTTCCTGCTCAGCCTGAGCCTTTACCAAACCGGAACCTGGCACCACCATGGCCAGCTTGACATTGCTTGCCTTTTTCCGACCCTTGATGACCGACGCAGCTTGCCGCAGGTCTTCAATGCGTGAATTGGTGCAAGAACCAATAAACACGGTGTCTACAGCAATGTCTTCAATGCGCTGCCTTGGTTTCAAGCCCATGTATTGCAAGGCGCGTTCAATGCTTTGGCGGCGCACAGGATCCGATTCACTGGCCGGATCCGGGACCTCGCCGTGCACATCGGTCACCATCTCGGGCGAAGTTCCCCATGTCACTTGGGGCAGAATATCCTCAGCCTTCAGCTCGACCACACAATCGAACGTTGCGCCGTCGTCGGAATGCAAGGTTTTCCAATAGGCGACCGCCTTGTCCCAAAGCTCTCCCTTGGGGCTGTATGGGCGATTTTTTACATACTCCAGGGTTTTGTCGTCCACGGCGACCATTCCGGAGCGTGCCCCACCCTCGATGGCCATGTTGCACATGGTCATGCGGCCTTCGACGGACAGATCCCGAATTGCAGAGCCCGCAAATTCGATTGCATAGCCAGTGCCGCCCGCCGTGCCTATTTTGCCAATGATGGCGAGGATGATGTCTTTGGCCGACACCCCCGCACCCAGTTTGCCCTCCACACGCACCTGCATGTTTTTGGCCTTCTTCATGATCAGGCACTGAGTGGCCATCACATGCTCCACTTCGGACGTGCCAATGCCAAAGGCCAGCGCTCCAATGGCGCCATGCGTGCTGGTGTGGGAATCCCCGCACACCACGGTCATGCCGGGCAGCGTGGCACCTTGCTCAGGGCCAATCACATGCACAATGCCCTGGCGCATGTCTTTGATGTCGAAGTAGGTCAAACCATGGGCCTTGGCGTTTTTGTCCAGGGTTTCAACCTGCAAGCGCGATGTGGGGTCGGCAATGCCTTGGCTGCGGTCAGTGGTGGGCACGTTGTGGTCCACCACAGCGAGGTTGGCGCTGTTGCGCCACAGCGGGCGCCCGGCGAGCTCCAGCCCCTCAAAAGCCTGTGGGCTGGTTACCTCATGGAGAAGGTGCCGATCGATGTATATGAGTGCGGTGCCATCCTGCTCTGTGCGCACCACATGACTTTCCCAAAGTTTGTCGTAAAGAGTCTTTGCCATGTCCAGCCCTACTTCAGGCATTTGCTTTTAAGATAACTGCTTATTATGCCATAGCCCGCCACCATGCTGGCTTGTTGCAGCATTGCTACAAGTCAAAAACCGCCTTCAACGCTTCAGCGCCGCCTGGCTTGCTCATACAAAGGCTGCACCCGGTTTGAGTAATCAGCCAGATCGCGCATCCGGTTCTCTGGCGAGGGGTGCGTAGAGAGCAGCTCTGGGGGGGACCCACCGCCCTGGGAAGCCATTTTTTGCCACAAGGAAATGGCCGCACGTGGATCGTAGCCCGCCCGCGCAGCCAACTCCACGCCGATGCGATCCGATTCAATTTCATGTTGGCGGCCATATGGCAATGAAATTGTTACGTTGGCCACCATCCCGGCCAGATCAGCAGCGCCCCTTGACAAACCCAAACCCGCGGCCAGCAGATCCAGACCGACGGAGGTGGCCAGCTGTTGGGAAATGCGTTCCCGGCTGTGTTCACGAAGAGCGTGAGCAATTTCGTGGCCCATCACCGCAGCGATTTCGTCATCGGTCATTTTCAATTTCTCGATGAGGCCAGAATAGAACGCAATTTTTCCACCCGCCATGCACCAGGCGTTGAGTTGGTCAGACTCAATCACGTTGACCTCCCATTTCCATGCGGGCGCATCTTGGCGAAACACGGCGGTTTGTGGAATAAGCCGATTGGCAATGGCCCGCACCCGCTGAACCTGCTTGGGGTCGCGATTCAACTTGCCCTCTTTTTGAGCCTTTGCGATCACGTCGGCGTAGGCTTTGGCCGCGCTGGCGTCCACCTCGGCACTGGAGACCAACACAAACTGGGAGCGCTCAACCCCCACCGCACCGCCTGAGGTGGTCTGTGTGGTCAGGCACGCCGACAACACGGACACCGAACACGCCAGCAACAGGCTTTTGGAGCCTTTGCGCCACCAGGCTAGGGAAGCCCTCTGCGCCTTCTCTTCAGGTTTCAATTTCAACAGCATGATTTATCCCGGCAATCCAAGCGTCATTCCAACGATTCAAACACAACTCATGTTGACAGTGTACCGCGCCCCAGCAACCAGCCAAGCAACAGCGCGATGGCACCAGCACCAGCTGCCATGCCAAAGGCCGACGACGGCGAGGCAAGATCCCATGCATATCGACCCAAAAAAGTGCCAGAAGATCCCCCCAAGCCATAGGCAATCGTGGCGTACATGGCCTGGCCCCGCACCACAAGCGATTTGGGGAGGTTATCGCGCAACCAGGAGATGGTGGCCGTGTGATGGGCCGCAAAGGTCAGTGCGTGCATGCCTTGGGCCAAAAACATAAGCCCGGCCACCTCTGGAAAAGCAGCTGTGATGGAGAAA
>DASUEC010000136.1:0-4406 GCA_036275255.1 Limnobacter sp.
CCGCTGGTGTTTTCTGTGATGTTCATCTTCTTCCCGGCTGGTCTGGTGCTGTACTGGGTGGTGAACAACATCCTGTCGATTGCCCAGCAGTGGGTGATCACACGTCAAATTGAATCAGCGCCTGCCACGGCTCGCTGATGCGATTGCCGCCATCGCCACCGCACCCGGCAAGGGTGGGGTGGGGGTGGTCCGGTTTTCCTTCCCCAATCAAGACGAATTCCAACGGTTTTGCCTGGCATTTTGTGGCCGCATGCCCAAACCCAGGCTGGCCACACGTCTGGTGTTGCGTGACGCGCAGCAGCATGCCATTGACGATGGATTGGTGCTGGTGTTTGCCGGGCCAGCTTCGTTCACCGGTGAGCACGTGCTTGAGTTTCAGGGCCATGGTGGGCAAGCGGTGTTGCAAGCGGTGATGGCTCGCGCCTTTGAGATTGCACGTTCCTTGAATTTGAGTTTGCGTCACGCCAATGCAGGAGAGTTCACGCAGCGCGCTTTTTTGAATGACAAGCTGGACTTGGCTCAAGCCGAAGCGGTGGCCGATTTGATTGACGCCGGTTCGGTGGCCACGGCCAAGGCAGCTGCTGCCTCATTGAGTGGCGTGTTTTCGCGGCAGGTCAATGCCCTGGCCGATCGCATTGTGCATTTGCGTTTGTTGCTGGAGGCCACACTCGATTTTCCGGAAGAAGAAATTGAATTTCTGGAAAAGGCAGACGCCAAAGGACAGCTTGAAAGTATTTTGAATTTGCACACGCAATTGCTTGGCAATGCGCAGGAGGGGGTGAAGTTTCGGGATGGTTTGCAGGTGGTGTTGGTGGGCGAGCCCAATGTGGGCAAATCCAGCCTGCTCAACGCCCTGGCCGGAGAAGAAGTGGCCATTGTGTCGCCGGTGGCAGGCACCACGCGCGACAGGATCAAGCAGGCCCTGAACATTCGCGGTGTGCCCCTGGTGCTGGTGGACACAGCGGGCCTGCGGGACACTGTCGACGAGGTTGAGCGCATTGGCATTGAGCGAACACGAAGGTCGGTGGACGAGGCAGATCTTCTTCTGGTGCTCAAGGATGCCAGCACGCAAACTCACCCGGACTTGCTTTCGCATTTGCAGCTGCCTGCGGCATTGCCGCGCCTGGTGGTGTGGAACAAGGTGGACCTGTTGCCAGCGCTGCCCGATTTGCCGCGCGGGGAATTGGCCGTGTCTGCCAAAACAGGAGCTGGCCTGGAATCGCTGAAAGATGCTGTGCTGGCCAAGGTTGGCATAGCGCACACGCCAGAGCATGGGTTCATGGCCCGGCAGCGGCATGTGGATGCATTGCTGGTGTGTGGCGAGCATTTGGGCATGGCATCGCAATTTGCTCAGCAAGACGACCGCATTCTCGATCTGTTCGCCGAAGAATTGCGCCTGGCTCACGATGCGTTGGGGGAGATCACCGGCAAGATGTTGCCCGATGACCTGCTGGGCCTGATTTTCAGCCGGTTTTGCATCGGCAAATGACCGAGCCTCAGTCGCAAACCAGCATGGTTTTGTCATCAAGCAGGGTTTGCGCCAGCAAACTGCACTCCTGATCAAACACAGCACTTAAAAAAACCAATTGTTCGCACAGGCTGTTCATGGCTTCATCGTAGCGTTCCTGGTCCAGGTGCAGGTGAGTCTGTGCTTCCTGCACCGCCATGAGGTACTCCTCCAGCAGTGTTTGCAAGGTGGGCTTGTTCAGCACCCAGGTCTTGAGTTGAAGCAAATGCGCAAATTGTGCGTGCACCGCGTGGGCATTGCTGAGCTGGTGACCAAAGTGTTTCAGCGCTTGCGCAACATTGTCCAGTTCCAGTCCGATGTGTGTGTTGCAGACGAGTTCGTGGCTGAAATGTTGTTTAACCAGTGCCATGTTCATGAGCGTATTCCTCGCAGATCCGTTTCATGAACACAGTGTTGCCGTTTGGCCTTGTTTTGCCCATTCCGTGAATGGAGGATGCACGAACGGTGGATCCCCCATTTTGTGAATCCGCCGGCCACATCTTGAGCCCGGGCTATTGGTGATGTGTATTTCCGGGTTGTGCAAGCCTCTAATGCGCCAGCATCGCCCGGATCTGTTCCACCCGTTTGCGGTTGGCATTGAAATCGCTGTAACCCACCCGTGAGGCTGATCTGACATGAATCAGGTTGCTGCTGGGGTCATACCGAAATTCCACGTCGTCCACAAATCCAAAAATGCTGCTGGTGAACGTGCTTGCCAAGTAAGTTTCGTTGCTGTCCAGCACTTCACCACTCAACAATTTGACCGTGTCTTTGATTCGAGCCATGGGGTCCGGGTTCGCTTTGTCCACCAACGGAATGGCGGCAATCGCGTGTTCGTCGCTCGGCGCGCTTTCGCTGCTGACACAGTTCGGGCTGTTGGGGCAAGGGCGCAGCTTGCCATCGACAAGCCCGGGGGGCGTTCCAGTTTGCGAATACAGTCCGAGTCCAAAAAACATGGCGACGCCCAGCATGGCTAGCACTGACAATCCTCCAAACACCTTTCTCACGGTCGATCCCCTTCTGTCTTATACTTCAAGTGTTGTTGGCAGTTTAGCTGTGGGCGAGATCGTATGTCCAAGTCTTTGCGTGAAATTGAGCCATTTGAGGAAGCCCCGGCGCTGCCCGATCCACTGCTTGCACGCGCTGGCGTTCACTGGATGGGCTGGTTCTCCACGGCATCCACACTGTTGCCCGATCTGAGTCGTGCGCTGGATTTTTTGTCACAGGCTTGCCGTTGTATTGATGACTTTCATCAGCACCCCACACCGCAGTGCGAGCGAAAGCTCAAGCAGGTGATTGGCAAGTACATTGGCCAGGCCCGCTGCCCTTCGGCCAGTTCTTGCGAACGCATCGCGGTGCGTGCGCATGTGGTGGACGGATGGATCTCCGGCGAAATCAATTCACAGGATACCCGCCAGCTTCTGATTGATTGTGGTGCAACTGCGCTGCAAAAATTACTCCAGATCTCCGAAGGAGCAGACGACAAGCATGGTGTCCTCCTGCGGGCTGTGCGCACGGTTACCCGCAACTGGCTCTCTGAAGTGGCCCGCCACGTTGCCAATCCCATCGATCGTGCACACTGCATTTACCCCGTGGCCATGATGGACCATGCCGGCCTGGTGGACCCGGCGTGGTGGTGGAAGCAGCTGGCTGAGTGTGACCGCATGACCGTGCTGGGTTTGATGGACGCCGAAATAAGTGCGATGGAGCAGACACAACCCAGCACCAATGTGAATTGGCGATCGTTTGACAAGCGCTGGCGACGTTTGCGTTTGCGCGGACTCTTGGAATTTTTGGGCGAGAAACGCTTGTTGTCCGAATTGCTTCGCAAATCGGCAGTGGATGATTTTGAAGCGGTTGAAGCCATTGAGGCGATGCAGGCTGCGGGGCGATCCAGAGAAGCCATTGTGCAAGCCGAGCAATGGATGCGTGGCTTGCCCAGAAGCGCTGGCTTGGGCCAGCTCTTGTTTGATTTGTATACAAACGATGGTTGGGATGACGAGGCACTCGCGCTGGCCAAAGCGCAATATGAACAAGACCCCAACCCGGTGTGGTTGCGTCGCTTGGAGCGCCTGAATACCCCTGCGGCCAAGTCTTTGGTCAAAGTTTGGCGCAAGCAGCAGGCTTGAACTAAAGCAAATCCATCTGACCCTTCCGTGTGGCAAAACGGAACTGTTCCAGAACGGTTTTGCCTTGTGGATTGGGGTGGTGAGTGATGCAGTCACCTGCAGTGATTTCACCCGGTTGAATAACCCGCAAATACCACCCGCAATTGCCTTGCTGGATCATTTCTTTGGGTGCTGCACCATATCCCATCCGAATTGCAAATTTGTGGCAAGGCTCTCGCGGGTCCGTCACACGGAAACGGGCCGTGCCGATTTCAAACTCATCGCCCAGACGCACTGTGCTTTCGTTCAGACCTTCGGTGACCAGGTTTTCGCCCAGCATGCCCCATGGCAATTGCGTGTCAAGTTTTCGTTCTGCCCGCCGCCCTTGCCAAAAGGCATAGTGTTCACTGGGCATCATGTACACCGCCTTGTCCAGCCCACCATGCACTGACAAATCGCATTGCTCGTCACCTTGCAGATTCAAGCGCCTAACCTCAATGGCGCGTGGTTGCTCCAGTGTGCTCACAGCTTCTTTTTTGATGCCGCTGGCAAGTGTTTTGATTTCTCCGCTGGCCGTGCGATAAACGAGTGGCGCAACTGCGCCTGTGCATACTGCAATCAGTTTCATGACAACCATCAAAAAATGTGGGCAACGCCCCACACTCTACATGTCCAAAACCCGAAAGAAAACAAGTCTTCGGATTAGGTGATGATACCTATAGAAAAATATTATTTCCGTTTGGTGTCAACATGTTAAACTCGAGGGCTACGTTGGCGGAAAAGCGGCATTC
>DASUEC010000137.1:0-11637 GCA_036275255.1 Limnobacter sp.
ATCGACAGGGAGTTGGTGAAGCCACCGGCAATCTTGTTTTTCCAGCCTTGGCTAAACCACACTTTGCTGGACGCATCGGCAAACTTTTTAAAGTCTGCGGACGCACCGCCCATGTAGGTGGGCGAGCCAAAAATAATGGCATCCGCTTTGGCCAGGGTGTCCCAGGTGGCATCGTTCACCTCATTCACCGAAATCAAATGGCTTTGCACCCCGGCCACGGTGTCCACGCCCGCCTGCACGGCTTGGGCCACCTTGGCGGTGTGGCCATACCCACTGTGATAAACAATTGCAACTTGTGTCATTTTCATTCTCCTCACGGCAAATCAAACAAAATCACTTCCGCACGGGCTGGCACGTCCAGCGTCAATGCGGTTTCGTTCTCAAGCATCAGAGCGTCGCCGGTGCCCAGCAGGTGTTCACCCGCACGCACCTCACCACGGGCCACGTGCAAATAGGCTTTGCGGTGCGGGGCAATGGCCAGGGTCACCGTTTGCTGGTGCAAACGCCCGGCGTACATGTGCGCATCCTGATGAATAAACGCAATGTTGTGGCGCTGGGCCAACTCACGGTCCCCGGTCACAATCAGCCCCAACTGCCCGGTGATGCTGGCCACATCCAGGTCGTGGTCTTTGTAACCCGGGTCGACGTTGTATTGCGAGGGCTCAATCCAGATCTGTAAAAAGTGGGCCACCTCGCTGGGGTGCTGGTTCATCTCGGAATGGCGAATCCCCGTGCCGGCACTCATGCGCTGAATCTGGTTGGGGCGAATGGCCGACCCGCCACCCAGGCTATCGCGGTGGCTTAATTCGCCATCGAGCATGTAGGTGATGATTTCCATGTCCCGATGACCATGGGTGCCAAAACCTGTTTGGGGTTGCACCCAATCCTCATTAATCACCCGCAAGGGACCAAAGCCCATGAAGCGCGGGTCGTAATAGCTGGAAAACGAGAAGCTGTGGTAGCTCGTCAACCAACCGTGCTGGGCGTGCCCGCGCTCATTGGATCGTCGAACTTGCATCATGGTTTGAACTCCTTCAAAAGCTTGAGAACAAGTCTAGAGCGTGCAAAGTGCGCCAACAATCACTACAATTTGACGAACTTGTTCAAAAAAACAGAATTGGGGCGCCCATGACCATCCACCTTGAAACGCTGGCGCTGCTTGAGCTAATAGAGGCGCGTGGAAGCTTTGCCGCTGCCGCCACCGCCTTGAATAAAGCCCCATCGGCCATCACCTACCAATTGCGCCAATTGGAGGAATCGCTGGATGTGTTGATTTATGACCGCTCGGGCCACAAAGCCAAGCTGACCCCGGCGGGCAAAGCCCTGCTGGACGAAGGCCGCAAATTGCTGGAAAACGCGGAGGGCTTGAAAAAACGCGTGAAAGCCGTGGCCAACGGTTGGGAAGCCGAGTTGCGCATTGTGATGGACTCGGTGGTGCCGTTTGAGGTGGCCATGCCTTGGGTGGAGGCTTTTGACCAGTTGGGCAGCCCCACGCGGCTGCGGTTTTCCGCTGAGGTGTTGTCTGGCTCCTGGGAGGCCTTGTTCTCGGGCAGGGCTGACATTTTAATTGGCAGCAAACTGGACCAAAACCAGTTCGCCAGTGGCACAGGCCTGCAAATACAAACCATTGGGGAATCGGTGTTTGTGTTTGCCGTGGCCCCCGGCCATCCACTGGCCACCCTGCCAGAGCCCCTGGCAGTGGACACCATTCGCCAGCATCGTGCCGTGGCGGTGGGGGACACGTCGCGCAATTTCAAACCCCTCACATTGGGGCTGCAGAGTGGCCAGGCGGTGCTCACCGTGCCCAACCTGAGCGCCAAAGTCAAAGCCCAGGTGGCAGGTTTGGGCTGCGGCTGGCTGCCCTGGCACATGATCCAAGACGAATTGCAGCAGGGTTGGCTGGTGGTGAAAGACACCGAAGAGCCAATGCGGCGCACACCCCTGTGTGTTGCACGCCCCAGGGCCAGCACGGGCAAGGCGATGGACTGGTGGAGCCAGCACATGGCCCAACACACCCTGAACTGGGCACCATGAGCAAAGAGATTGCCTACATTGGGCGCTTTGCGCCCTCACCCACCGGCCCCTTGCATTTGGGCTCTTTGGCCACGGCTTTGGGCAGTTGGCTGGATGCCCGCATGCATGGTGGCAACTGGCTGGTGCGCATTGAAGACATTGACACTGAACGGTGCAAAAGCCAGTGGAGCGAGGAAATACTGCGGTGCCTTCGAGCCCATGGCCTGCATTGGGACGGCACACCGTGGGTGCAAAGCCAGCGCTCCAACGCGTATTCGCAGGCATTGCACACTTTGGCAAACAAAGGGCTCACCTACCCTTGCGCCTGCACCCGCAAAGACCTGGACGAAGCCAACCAGCATCGCGCACCGGGCCAGCACCGTGTTTACCCGGGCACTTGCAGGCACGGCTTGCCCGAGGGGCGCACGGCACGCGCAGTGCGTTTTGTTTGCCCGGATCAGCCGGTGCAATGGTCAGACCACCGTTTGGGCTTGAACACAGAGCACCTGCCCACGACCAGCGGAGATTTTGTATTGGTGCGTGGAGACGGGCAATGGGCTTATCACCTGGCGGTGGTGGTGGACGACATCGAAAGTGGGGTCACGCACATTGTGCGCGGGGAAGACCTGGCCGAGACGACCGCCCGGCAGGTTGCAGTGTGGCAGGCACTTGGCGGGAGCACCGCGCCAAGCCATTGGCATTTGCCAGTGATTTTGGCGGAAGATGGCCAGAAACTGTCCAAACAAACCGGGGCACTTGCACTGGACCATGGCCAACCAATCGAGAATCTGAACACCGTTTGGCGGCATTTTGGCATGCAGGCCTTTCAAACCCCAACTTTGACCAAGTGGCTAGCCCAAGCCCTTGACTTGTGGCCGCAATACAGGGCCAGCCAGAGCCACTTGAGCTGAGCGCTGTCAGCTGCGGGGTGCACCACCCAGCAGGAAAGCCACCGGTGTTGTGTTTTTGCCTTTGGGCTTGGTCATGCCGGGGGTGCCAACACGACCGTTCTCCCGCTGCTCCGCTTCGGCCTGGCCCGGCTTTTCCTGGTAGGGCTGGTTGAACAGAGAATCTTTGATTCGGGTTTGGGCCAGCTTGGCGCGCAGGCGCTCATACTCGGCATCGCGATGAATGGGCGCATTGTCGTTGAACCTTGCGCCTTGGTAGCCCCCATCCCTGGACGGGCGGCGCTCCCTGGCTGGCGCGTCATCGGCCTCGCGCTCACGTGGCGCGCGGCTGCGGCGCTCACCCCGCTCACCGCGTTCGGTTCGCTCAGCGGGCGCAAATTCGCTGCGCTCGCGGCGCAAGTGGCCACCGGGCACAAAGCCCGCCAGTTCTTCACGCTCAAAGCTCTTGCTGGTCAGTTTTTCAATGTCTTTCAAGGCCCGCTCATTGCCTTTGACCACAAACGAGTAGGCCGTGCCCTTGGCGCCAGCGCGGCCTGTTCGGCCAATGCGGTGCACATAATCTTCGGGCGTGGTGGGCAGGTCGTAGTTGATCACGCAGGGCAGGTCGGCTATGTCCAGGCCGCGGGCTGCCACATCGGTGGCCACCAGCACGGTGACCTCTCCGGCCTTGAAGGCGTCCAGCGCCTTCATGCGCTCCAGCTGGGATTTGTCACCATGAATGGCGGTGGCAGACACTCCTTCTTTTTCAAGGTGGCGGGCCAGCCGCGCGGTGCCCAGCTTGGTGTTGGAAAACACAATCACCTGACTCAGCGCCTGGGTGCGAATCAGGTGACACACGGCTGCGCGTTTGTCCTCTTCGCTGTCCAGTGCAAAAATCACTTGCTTGATGTTCTCGGAGGTGGCGTTGCGTCGCGCCACTTCAATCAGGGTTGGGCTGTTCATGAAGCTTTTGGCAAGCTTTTGAATCTCGGGGGAGAACGTGGCCGAGAACATGAGGTTTTGCCGCTGCTTGGGCAACAAGTTGATGATGCGCTGAAGGTCGGGCAAAAAGCCCATGTCAAGCATGCGATCGGCCTCGTCCAGAACCAGCACCTGAACCTGGCCCAAGTTGATGCTCTTTTGTTGGACATGGTCCAACAAGCGGCCTGGGGTGGCAATCACCAACTCCACGCCACGGCGCAGTTCCTGAATTTGTGGGTGAATGTCCACCCCGCCATAAATCATCGTGGAACGCAGCGGTGTGTGCTTGGCGTAGGTTTGTACATTGCTGGCCACCTGGTCTGCCAACTCACGGGTGGGCGCCAAAATGAGCGCACGTACGGGATGGCGGGCTGGGGATGTGCTGTCGGTGGCCAGTGGCATCAAGCGGTTCAGAATGGGCAGGGAGAAGCCTGCCGTTTTGCCCGTGCCGGTTTGTGCAGCCCCCATCACATCCACCCCGGTGAGCACCACCGGAATGGCCTTGGCCTGAATGGGCGTGGGCTTGGTGTAGCCTTGCTCATCGATGGCTTTCTGGATGTTGGGGTGCAAGCCAAAGTCTGCAAAAGTGACGTTGGCGAGGGCTTCTTCGTCGGCAACCAGGGCCGGGGCATGGGGAACAGTTTGATTCATGCACGCATTCTAAGCCCTTTTGGTGCCTAAGAATTAGGCAAAGCCCACAAAAAGATGGAAGGTGCAAGCGCCACGCAGCAATTGTACCTTCCACACAACAAGCGGCTTTATTGATTTTGTGCCAAAAATTCGTCCACATGCTTGATTGCCAGGCGCCCCACGTTGCTCTGTGCGCTTTCGGTGCCCCAGGCAATGTGGGGGGTGATGATGCAGCGGGGATGCTGCCAGCTCACCATCAAGTGGTCTTTGGGCGGGGGTTCCACATCCAGCACATCCAGCGCCACCCCCCCGAGGTGGCCACGCTCCAAAGCAGCCTTCACCGCTGCAAACTGCACCAGCGCCCCGCGTGCGGTGTTCACCAAAATGGCCCCGGGCTTCATTTTGGCAATCACGGCGTCGCCAAACAAGCCACGTGTTTGTTCATTCAAAGGGCAATGCAGGCTGATCACGTCGCAATGTGACAGGCCATGCTCAAAACTCACATACCCGTCCCGCACACTGGAAGCGCCTTGGCGTTCGATCTGAACGACCGTCATGCCAAATGCACGGGCAAAATCGCCCAGTTTTCCACCGATGGCGCCGCTGCCCAAAATCCCAAGGGTCATCTGGTCCAGGCTGTTCATGGGCAAGGTGTGCAGGCAAAAAAACCGGGAGGCGCTCCAGCTTCCATCGTGCACCAGCGTTTGCCACTCAGGCACACGGCGGGTGAGTTGCAGGATGCAGGCCATGGCATGCTCAGCCACCGAACCTGGGCCGTAATTCACCACGTTCGACACTTTCACGCCACGCGCCTTACAAGCCGCCTGGTCCACATTGTCCATGCCGGTGGCCACCAACTGAATCATCTTGAGCCTTGGGGCAGCCGCCAGCTCTGCCTGACCAATTTTGACCTTGTTGATGATCAGAATGTCGGCATCGGCAATGCGTGCATGCACATCTTCCCTGGAGGTGTACGGGTACTCCGTCCACTGGTGCGGGCAAGCAGGGCGTGGCAGAGGCACAGCCAGGGTTTCGCTTTCAAGCCAAACAATGTTCATTCATGGTCTCCGTACAAAATCTGCACAAGGCTAACCGCTGGCCACCTCCATCGGTAAGTGGGGCTAACCATGAGAAGTAACCCACCAAACACTTGGTTTGCTGACGAATCCCGCGTTACACTCTTTTCAACCCTTTGACAAAGCACAGGAGTGCTGCCATGCCCCACAAATACGAAGGCAAGTACAACATGGCCATGGGCGTGACCAAACAAAAAATCGGGGAGCTTACCGGCAACAAGGCACTGGTCCGGGAAGGGCAGTTCCAAAAGCTGAAAGGGGCAACTCAAGACGCCACGCACACCGCCAAGCAAGCGGTCGAGCAAGTGCGCAGAGCAGTCAACGCCACCACACAAACCAAGCTGGATCAACTCAAGCGAAAAATCAGATTTTGACGGGCTGGCGAACCGGCATGGATGGTCCTGCAATTCTGTAACAGTTTTTGCCGGCTTTTTTGGCGGCATACATCTGGGCATCGCTGTGCTCCAGCAACTCGGCAACCGACTGACCATGCAAGGGGTACATGGCTGCTCCAATGCTGCATGAGACCTTCAAACCATGGTTTTGCTTGATGCGCAGCAGCAGCTTGTCGCAAGCAAACGACTCGATGATCCGCTCAGAAATATTGGTGAGCAATTGCAGGTTGCAACGCGCCACAATGATGGCGAACTCATCGCCCCCCAAGCGCGCAACCTGGTCCACATTGCGGGTGGAGCCTTTTAAAAGGGTGGCCGAGGTTTTGAGGATCTGGTCGCCTGCCTTGTGGCCCAAAGTGTCATTGACCGCCTTGAAGCCATCGAGGTCCAGAAACATCAGGCCCAGGGCCTCGCCAGGCAGCAAGCGCGCAATGCGGGCATTCAGGGTCAGTTCAAAACCTCGGCGGTTCAAGACGCCCGTCAATGGATCACGCTCCACCTCATTGCGCAGGTCTTCCACATTTTTGCGGATGCTGACGTCGTCTGCAATCAGCACCGCGTGTGCACCTTGCACCTGGTCGCTGTAGATGGCGAAGCGGAATTGCAAAACCTTGCCATCCTTGAATGTCAACTCCACGGGCACCTCGTGCTTGCCAAAATAATCCGTCACCATGTCCCGCAACAACAAACGGTGCTCGGGCACCACGCCAGCGGTCAACAGCAGATTTTCCAGCTTGACCGGCTCCTGAACAGGCAACTTGAACCTCAGCATGGAAGACAGTGCGCGATTGGCGTACAGCACATTGAAATGCTGGTCCAGATAAGCGACGCCACTGGACAGCGCCGACAAGAGCAGGTCCAGGCGATTTTTTTCCGACACCGAACGGGCGTGGTTCAACTCCATGGCATTCATTTGCGACTCAATCGCCTGGGCCATGTTGTTGAATGCGGCGCCCAAACAGGAAATTTCGTCCCGGCCCCGAACCTCAATCCGGGAATGAATATGGCCGGCCTGCAACTCCGAAGCCTTGATCCGCAAATCCTCCAGGCGCGCCAACAGGGTGTTGCTCAACCCCAAAAGAATGAGCGCGCAAGCCACCGCACTGAGCAAAAACACGCCCAAGAGATAAAACACCATGTCGTTGCGGTTGCGGTAAACATTGTCAGGGTCCAACTGCAAACCCAACACCAGCTCCGACTCGGGCATGGGCAGGGTGACGGTCAAGGCCGGGTGACGCGACTCAATCGCGGGATCTCGCCCACCCAGATTGGAAACGGCCTGCCCATCTCTCTCAATCCACACGGCCTGCGCTGCATGCCTTGTGTACAGGTCTCGCACGAGGGTGGGTAGCGCGGGGTGTTGCGCTGAAACCCCTTTGGGGAATTGCCGCATGATCTCGGGCTGCAAGGCGTGCGCGATCTTCGATACGTCATCCTGCGCCAGCCGGGTCATGTGCACGTACTGAATGGCCGCAAAAATTCCGCCCAACAACACTTGGGCAAAAAAAGTAGTGATCAGCCATTTCCATTTGAAAGACATGCTGCGCCGTGCAGGGGAATGAATGTTGGGATCAGTATCGGCATTGAACCGGGCTGCCGGAATCCCACGACAGGGGCAGGGCAAAAAGAATTCTTAAAAAAAAGCATCAAATCCGCACGCTCGGTTGTTTTCGATTGGTCTTTTTGTCATAATTCACAGCCTTGCCGAGGTGGCGGAATTGGTAGACGCGCTGGACTCAAAATCCAGTGATAGTGATATCGTGCGGGTTCGATTCCCGCCCTCGGCACCAGCCCCACAGGACACATGTGAGTCACCATGAAACTGTCCGACTTTGATTTTCAGCTTCCCGAGTCCCTGATTGCCCAGCACCCGCCCACCCAACGGGGTGAGTCACGCCTGTTGGTGTGCCCGGAGCACGGCGAACCACTAGACTGGCGCTTTGCGCAAATTCTGGATTTGTTCAAACCCGGGGATGTGCTGGTCATCAACGACACCAAAGTATTGAAGGCCAGGCTGCAAGGCCAGAAGGCCAGTGGTGGCAAAGTGGAGGTGATGCTGGAGCGCATCCTGAACGACCGGCAATTCACCGCCATGATTCGCGCCAGCAAATCTCCCAAGGTCGGCAGCGAAATTGTTCTGGCAGGTGTGGCCCGGGTTCGCGTGCTGCACAAGCACGACATGATGTACACCCTGGAAATGTTGGAAGGCGACCTCAGCCTGCCCGACCTGCTGGATCAACACGGTGCGTTGCCCCTGCCCCCATACATCACCCACGAAGCAGATGCGCAAGACGATGAGCGTTACCAAACCGTGTTCGCGCGTGAGCCTGGCGCCGTGGCTGCACCCACTGCAGGGCTGCATTTTACGGAGCCCTTGCTACAAGCCTTGCAAACCAAGGGGGTGCAGGTGCTGAGCCTCACCTTGCACGTGGGTGCCGGCACCTTTTTGCCGGTAAAAACCGACAATGTGGACGAGCATGTGATGCATGCTGAACGCTACAACATTTCTGCCAACGTGATTGGCAAACTGATTGCCTGCAAGCAGGGCGGCGGGCGCATCGTGGCGGTGGGCACAACAAGCCTGCGGGCGCTCGAGGCTTGGGGCACCGAAACCGGTAGTCACCTCGGCACACCAGCAGGCCTCGAAAAAGCCCAGGTTTTCACCAAGACCGGCCATGGCGGTGACACCCAAATCTTCATCAAACCGGGCTACACATTCAAAGTGGTGGACTGCCTGATCACCAACTTCCATTTGCCCAAAAGCACATTGCTGATGCTGGTGTCGGCCTTTGCAGGCAAAAATCGCATCATGCACGCCTATGCGCATGCGATTGCGCAACAATACAGGTTCTTCAGTTATGGCGATGCCATGTGGCTAGAACGCACAACAACATGAACCACCAGGCGCATACATTCACCACCCACGATCAGCACACCCTTCACATTCACCACTGGCCCGGCCCCCAAGGCGCTCCCACTTTGCATTGGGCCCACGCCAATGGCTTTAATGCACACACCTACTGGCCCTTGCTGCAACAACTGGCTCCTCACTTCAACCTGTGGGCCTGGGACATGCGTGGCCAAGGGCACAGCCGTGCCGCGGGGCAGGCCCGCACATTCCTCGGATGGAACACCTATTACCAAGACTTGGTGCATTGGCTAGACCAGCAAACAGAACCTGTTTGGCTGGCAGGGCACTCGATTGGCGCCACCACCAGCCTGGCTGCGGCCAGTGCACGCCCCCAGAAGGTGAAAGGGTTGCTGCTGGCCGAGCCTGTGCTGCTTAGCCGCAAGCAAGGGCTGGTGTTGCAAATGTCGCATTGGCTGGGGTTTTCAAAAAAAATCCCCATGGCGGCCGCTGCCGCCCGGCGAAAGGCCCGATTCCCGACTCGCCAGGAGGCTTTTGCCAATTACCGAAATAAAAAGGCGTTCGCCACCTGGAGCGATGAATGGTTGCAGGCCTACACCAACCATGGCTTTGTAGACACTCCGCAGGGCGACGTGGAGTTGGCCTGCGCTCCAGACTGGGAGGCCCTGACATTTGAACACACCGAGCCCAACGCTTTGCGGTGGCTGAAAAACCCGGCCTGCCCGGTGCTTATTTTGGCGGGGGAACAGGGCTCCACCTTCCCCGCCCAAGCCCATCAACGCATTCAAAAAGCACTGCCCCAGGCGCGCATTGAAGTGGTGCGCAACAGCACACACTTCCTGCCGATGGAGCACACCCAGCTGGTTGCGCAACAAATCCTGACGCTCTGCAGCTAGGGCCTGAACAATAAAAAAGCCCCGTGCACAGTGCCGGGGCTTTTTTGTGTGGTGGGCCGCTTTGGGACAGCCTCATGCAGTGGGATTTACTCCACCGCTTTCACCATGTCTTCGATCACCTTTTTGGCGTCGCCAAACACCATCATGGTTTTGTCCATGTAGAACAACTCGTTGTCCAAACCGGCGTAACCGGCGTTCATGGACCGCTTGTTCACAATGATGGTTTTGGCCTTGTAGGCCTCCAGAATTGGCATGCCCGCAATGGGGCTCTTGGGATCGGTTTTGGCAGCGGGGTTCACCACGTCGTTTGCACCCAGCACCAGCACCACATCGGTTTGACCAAACTCGCTGTTGATGTCTTCCATCTCGAACACCTGGTCGTAAGGCACCTCGGCTTCGGCCAACAACACGTTCATGTGACCTGGCATGCGGCCTGCCACAGGGTGGATGGCGTACTTCACCGTCACGCCCATGTGGGTCAGCTTTTCGCTCAATTCCTTGAGTGCGTGCTGCGCTCGGGCCACAGCCAGGCCGTAACCGGGCACGATGGTCACTGTCTCTGCATTGGTCAGCAAAAACGCCACATCGTCGGCAGAGCCACTCTTGACCGTGCGCTGTTGACCACCGCCGGCGGTGGCCGCCTCAGCGTCTCCACCAAAGCCACCCAGAATCACATTGAAGAAGCTGCGGTTCATGGCCTTGCACATGATGTAGCTCAGGATGGCACCGGAGGAGCCCACCAGCGAACCGGCCACAATCAACATGCTGTTGTTGAGGGAAAAACCAATGCCAGCTGCAGCCCATCCCGAGTAGCTGTTGAGCATGGAAACCACCACGGGCATGTCCGCCCCGCCAATCGGGATGATGAGCGTGACGCCCAGCACAAAGGCCACCACGGTCATGATGATGAAGGGTGTCCAATCCTGGGTGATGGCAAACCAAATGCCACTGCCAATCATCACAATGCCCAACACCGCATTGAGTGCATGCTGGCCAGAAAAGCGCACAGGCGCGCCCTGGAACAGGCGGAACTTGTACTTGCCACTGAGCTTTCCGAAAGCGATCACCGAACCCGAGAAAGTGATGGCCCCCACGAAGGTGCCGATGAACAGCTCAATCTTGTTGCCCATGGGGATGGCTGTTTCGCCAGCCGCCACAATGCCGAATGCGGCAGGCTCTGCCACGGCGGCCACTGCAATGGCCACCGCCGCCAGGCCGATCATGCTGTGCATGAAGGCCACCAACTCGGGCATTTTGGTCATTTCTACGCGTTTGGCCATGATGGCACCGGCACCACCGCCAATCACCAAACCGGCCAGCACGTAACCCATGCCAGCGGCGGCCGACTCACCGGCCAGCTTGAAGATGAGGGCAATGGTGGTGAGAATGGCAATGGCCATGCCCACCATGCCGAAGGTGTTGCCCAGGCGTGAGGTGGTGGGGTGAGACAGGCCTTTCAAGGCCTGGATGAAACAGACAGACGCCACAAGGTACAACAGCGTCACCATATCGAAACTAAGTTGCATAACCGTTCTCCAGATCGCTGTTGATTACTTCTGCTTTTTCTTGAACATCTCGAGCATGCGGCGGGTGACCAAAAAGCCACCGAACACATTGACCGCAGCCAAAGCCACGGCCAAGGTGCCCATCACCTTGCCCAAGGGCGTCACGGTGAGTGCAGCAGCCAGCATGGCTCCCACAATCACAATCGCAGAAATCGCGTTGGTCACCGCCATCAATGGCGTGTGTAGCGCTGGGGTTACGTTCCAGACCACGTGGTAACCCACGTAAATGGCCAGTACAAAAATAATCAGGTTCACAACGGTAGGGCTGATGGCATCCATGGCTGTGCCTCTCCTCAAGCGTTCTTGCGTTTCAGATCACCGCCGG
>DASUEC010000138.1:0-7595 GCA_036275255.1 Limnobacter sp.
GCATTACTGGATTTGTTTCGCTCACCGTGATGGCTACGCTGTTCATTTTGCCGGGTTGGGCACAAATTGCGCAGGCGGTTCAGCGCCTGTTTCCCTTGCATGTCTGGCGGCGCACCCAGCCCCTGCTGGTTGAAATTGACACCGTGCTCAATGAATACATCAAGGGCATGCTCATTGTGGTGCTCTTTTTGGGGACTTTTTATTCGGTGGGCCTCACCATTGCGGGCCTCAAGAGTGGCTGGGCCATCGGGATGCTGGCTGGGTTGCTCAGCGTGGTGCCTTACCTGGGTTTCACCGTGGCTTTGCTGGTGGCTTTGCTGACAGCTGCACTGGAGTTGCAGGGCTTCTTGCCCTTGGTTTGGGTGTTGGTGGTGTTTGTGTTGGGCCAAATGATTGAAGGCTTTGTGCTCACGCCCTTGGTGGTGGGCGACAAAATTGGCCTGTCAGCCATTGCGGTTATTTTTGCACTGGCGTTTTTTGGCGCACTGTTTGGTTTGGTGGGCGTGTTTTTGGCCTTGCCCCTGGCGGCCATTTTCAAGGTGGCTTACATGCATGCCTTTGAGTGGTATGTGCGCAGCGATTACTACCGGCAGGCTGAATAAAAAAAACCCGGTTTGGGACAAGCCCGCACCGGGTGTTCAAGGGTTTTCAGTCACGAAAACCAGCTGAGAAGTCTGTACTGGCCTTACGCGGTTGCGTTGGCTTTCAATTGGCTGTTCATTCGCGCGCGAATGGCGTTGGTGATCTCGGTGTTGGGCTGGCGACCGGCCTTTTCAACCGTGGCCACAAACTCATCGATCTCCAGCAAGAGTCGGCTGTTGTCATGCATCCAGGGGTGGAAGTCCGATTTGAAGTAGTCGGTGAATTCACCGCTCAACACAGGCTTGCGCAACACACCCACGCGTTTGCCCCACAACATGCTGTGGCAGGTCAGGAAGCCTTTCAAATGGCCACCACGAATGGATCTGTCGGCAAACACCAGGCGGGCGTGAAAATATGCCACCAAAGGCCAGAAGATGACACTGGCAAGCACCATGGCAGAGCGGCGCAGGAACCGGTTATACACGGTGTTGGGGATCACATGGTTCCACACGTCGTAGGCCACGGCCTTGTGTTCGGTTTCTTCATAGGCGTGCCAGGTCCACATCTGCTTGTAGGCCGGGTCCGATTGTTTGCCCAGCACATCCGGGTTGCTCAGCACCTGGTCAGCAAGCAGGGCGGTGTAGTGTTCCAGGGCGATGGTGGCGGCAAGGGTCAACTTTTTGCCCAGGCGTCTTTTGACCACGGCCAAAAAGCCCCACAAAAAGTTGTCCAGCTTGGATGCAGGCAAACCAGCGCGGTCCAGAATTTCGTTGTATTCCACATGTTCGCGGCTGTGCATGGCTTCTTGGCCAATAAAAGCCACCACGGCTTTTTTCAGCTCGGGGTCTGTGATCTCGTCGCGGTAGTTGCGCACAGCGTCCATGAACATGCGCTCACCTGCCGGGAAAAAAAGGGACAGGGCATTGAGGAAATGGGATACGTGTGGGCCTCGTTCGTGCCAGTTGCCCACCTTGTGCTCAGGCAGATTCAACTTCACGTCTCGGCGGACAGGCATGACGTTCTTCATGGTTTGACTCCTACACATGTTCTGGTGTTTTTATGTGTCACACACAACCGTGACAGTTCTCAATGTAACAATAAAAAAAGGCGGGGGCAATGGCGGAAACTGAGGAGCACTTCTAGAAAAGTGCCGCAATTTCAAAGTGTTGCGTTGCAACATTCAGGGTGGGCGTGAAGGGGGTGTGAGCGCCGCGAGGCCAATGGCTATTGGGTGTGCAAGTGCGTCAAAAAGCGTTGGGGCACCGGTGTGGAGCGACCAGTCTCTGGGTGCACCCAAACCAGCTTGGCGCTGCCGGCGGCCACCAGCACATCGGGTGCATCGGTGCGCCTCAACTCGTACCGCTGCACCAGGCTGCTCTTGCCCAGTTCTCCGCCAAAAACCCGCACTTCAACCGTGCCAGGGGCTTTCAGCTCCCGCAGAAAACTGCACTCGGTGTGCACAATCACGACATAGGCCGGGTTGTTGTCCTGGCTTTGCGGGTGAAGGTCGATCCATTCCACGCGGGCCTGCTCAAAGCAGCGGAAGTAGACTGTGTTGTTCACATGGCCCAGTTGGTCCATGTCGCCCCAGCGCAGAGGCAGGGTGGTTGTGTAGAGCAGTGCGGGTTCGCTGGCAGTGGTCATGGGGTGCTGTTGCGTTGTTGGCTGCGCCATTGCCATGGCGCTTGTGGATTTGGGTTGTGCCACAGGCCCAGGCGCAGTTCGCGGGCCTGATGCTCTGCGGCCTCGTAAGCTTGGCGATCGCCGAGGCTTTGTGTCTTGGCATAATCCCTGTACCACCAAAGTTGTCCCTGCTCGATGCCTTGCAGGTTAACATCAAGGTCGGCGGGGCATCGCGCTTGGCCGCAGGGTTCACCGGGCAGCACCACTTTGCCCACGACGCGTTTGTAGCGGTCGGTGTTGTTCACAATCACCTTGACCGGCTTGTTCAGCACGCGGGTGGCCAACCATTGCCGGGATTGTTCGCCATGGGCCTGTTGCATCTCTGGAGCGTCCACGGCGTGCATGCGCACTTTGCGGCTGCGGCCGTTGCTGTCTTGCACGGTGATGGTGTCCCCGTCGGCCACCCGCGTCACGGTGCCCAGAAAATGGTCGCCGGATTGTTCTTTGCCCTGCCCCTGGCCGGGCGGGTCATCGGCCTGTGCACCGCCCCCCGGGCCATAGGGGCTTGCGTAAAAACCAAGCAATGCAACCGCCAGTGCCGTCACTTTGAGCAACACCCCGGAGTCGAGAATTTTGAACCGCTTTTTGGACATTGGAATACCGTGGGCAAGACCCACAAAAAACAGGCTGGCAGCGATGTTACTACACAGTTAATATATTGGCACAAGCACGCCTTAGCACAGGCGCACCCAACATGCCCACAGAGACTACCATGGACCGAATTTCCCTGCAGTTCAATGCCGACAACACCGTGGCCACCGTGGCCCTGAACCGCCCAGACAAACACAATGGCGTGGATTGGCCCATGCTCAAGCAGATGAGCAAGGTGCAGCAGCAACTGAGCAAGCACCCAAGTTTGCGCGCTGTGGTGTTGAAAGGCGAGGGCGCATCGTTTTGCGCCGGGCTGGATTTTAAATCGGTGTTGGCCGATCCCAAAACCGCCGTGGTGATGTATGCCAACCTGTGGTTGCCAATGCGCAATATTTTTCAGCGCTGGAGCACCGGCTGGCGGGACCTCGGTGTACCCGTGATTGCACAAATCCAGGGCAATTGCTTCGGCGCAGGCATCCAGTTGGCCTTGGGGGCAGACATCCGTGTGTGCTCGCCCGACGCCAGGCTTTCCATCCTGGAGGCCAAGTGGGGCCTGATTCCAGACATGGGTGGCGGTGCCCTGCTTCGGGAGTTGGTGCCGGTGGATGTGGCCAAAGAGTTGACCATGACCGGGCGCACCCTCAGTGGTGAGCAGGCCAAAGCACTTGGTTTGGTGAGCCATGTGGTGGATGATCCTCAGGCCAAGGTGCAGGCGCTGATTCAAGAGATTTTGAGCCGCTCTCCTGACTCGGTGGCGGCCAGCAAGTTCATGATTCAAAACATTTGGGGCATCGATCAATCGGCTCACCTGACCCAGGAGCGGCGTTGGCAGCGGCGCTTGCTCGGCTTTAAAAATCAGCGCATTTCGGTCCAGAAAAACAGCAAGTCCCCTGAGTTGCCGTTTGCCAAGCGCCAGATTCGTTAAATCCATGCGAATGCCCTTGCCGGTACAAAGGGCTTGCACCCTACAAAACAACACACAATATTCACGCGGAGACAGCACCCATGAAAGCACTCACCCCCAACGACCAACTGTTTTTGTGGCTGGAGCGCCGCAACCAGCCCATGCACGTGGGGGGCTTGATTCTGTTGAAGCCGGGTAAGGGGCAGACGGTCACCAGTTATGTGCACAAAGTGGTGTCTGAGATGCGTGGCTTTGACCAACCGGTTGCGCCCTTCAACCTGCGTTTGAAATCCCGTTTGGGGATGTGGTTTTGGGTGGAAGACGATGAGTTTGATCTGGAAGCCCATTTCATTCATTTGTCCTTGCCCAAACCAGGCCGGATTCGCGAACTGCTGGAGTTGGTTTCCAAGCTGCACGCCAATCCGTTGGACCGAGCCAAGCCGCTTTGGGAGGCCTATTTGATTGATGGCCTGGAGGATGGCCGTGTGGCCCTGTACACCAAGGTTCACCACGCTTTGGTGGATGGCGTGGCCTGCATGAAAATGCTTCAGCGCTCCATGGCAGACAACCCGGACATTCTGGATACACCGCCTTTTTGGGCCAATCCAAACCTGCGCGGGCAGGCCCGCCGCTCAGAGGCTGGCGACGGCGTGGCCACCATGCTGGCCCAGGCCTTTGATGCGGTGAAGACCCAGGTGTTCAGCCTTCCCAAGGTGGCCCGGGAAGTGGGCCGCTCCCTGTGGCAAACCAGCGTGGCCGATCCCGATTTTGTGTCGGTGATTCAGGCGCCACGCAGCGTGTTGAACCGGCGCATCACAGCATCTCGGCGGGTGGCGGCACAATCGTGGAGCATGGAACGGATCAAGGCCTGCGCCAACGATTTGAACATGACCCTCAATGATGTGGTGCTGGCCATGTGTGGCTCGGCCTTGCGCACTTACCTGATGGAATTGAACGCTTTGCCTGCACGTCCACTGGTGGCCATGGTGCCAGTGTCGCTGCGCAAAGACGACTCCGCGACAGGCAATCATGTTGCCTTGCTGTTGGCCAACCTGGCCACAGACACGGAAGACCCGGTGGAGCGCATCGAGAAAATCGCCCGCTCAGTGAACCATTCCAAGGAAAGGTTTGCGAGCATGAACCAGACCGAGATCATGAATTATGTGGCCACCATGATGGGCATCAGTGGCTTGAACATGCTCACCGGCATTGCGCCCAAGTTGCAGGCTTTCAACATTGTGATCTCGAACGTGCCCGGCCCCAAGCATCGCCTGTACTTCAACGGCGCAGAGGTGGATGGGGTGTACCCTGTGTCTCTGTTGCTCGATGGGCAGGCCCTGAACATCACGCTGAACAGCTACGACGGCAAGCTGGAGTTTGGCCTGGTGGCCTGCCGGCGCACCATGCCGTCGATGCAGCGTTTGCTGCAATTTCTAGAGGATGGTTTGGTGGAGCTGGAAAATGCTGCCCAGGCAGAAGTGCAAGCCAACGTCAAGGCCCGGCAACGGGCCTGAGCGCCAATCGGCCTAGGATTCGTCGCTGTAGCGCGAGGCCATGGCCAAGCCAAACAGGAAGGGCCAGCGCTGGAAGGAGTCGTACACCGCCTGGTCTTGCTGAATGTCTTGATACATGTTGTGGTCAAAGCCCTCGAGCTGGGCAGACAAGGCGTAAATGTCGTGCGCCATGTCCGCGGGTGGCATGAAGAGGGCTGGTGGGTCGTTGGGGTTAAATGTTGCCATCTTGCATGCTCATGGTTGAACCGTCGGTGCAATGCCGAGTTTTTTCCACTCGGTGCCTGGGGCTTTTAGCCAGTATGCCCCTTGTGTTTCCATCACCGTGATGTTGCCTTGTTGTGCCACAAACCGCGTGCTCGGCAAGTCGGCCATCAGCACTGGCCAAGCAGGTTGCGCCTGCTGCTCCGGGGTGAGTGCAAGCCATCGCCCCACCAGCTCACTCAATGCCATGTAGCTCACCGGCTGCTTTACATTCACCGGGCCGTTGTTGCCAGGTTTGTAGTCTGGCGCGACCCAATAACCGAACACAGGCACTTTGGTGATGGCGGGTGTGGGCAGCTCCCGCAAGCCCACCAGTTGACCGTACTCGCCGCTTAAACCGGCTCCGTGCTCTGGCACCACCATCACCAAGGCCTTTTTGCCGCTGCGGCGAATTTCGCTCAACAGGGATTGCAAGTCATTGAGCAGGCGTTCAAGGCGGATCGGGTAGCTCTCCAGGCTGTTGAGCTTGCTGTTGATCATGCGGTTGCCGTCATGCAGGGTGATGCTGTTGTAATAGAGCGCGACAGCATCGGCGGGCGTATTCTTGCGCGTGTTCCACCAAGTGCGCAGGTAATCGCCGTCGCGTCCAATCCGCGAGCCGTCAAAAGCCTGAACACCGATGGCCACCTCGTCATGGCTCACGGCCTGGCTGGCTGGTCCGCCGAGGTTGGTTTGTACGATTCCACGGAAATTCTGGAATCGCCCGTCGTGGTTCATGCCCATTTGAATGTCGAAGCCTGCACGGCGAAGTTGTTCAAACAGCAGGCAACTGTCTTGCGGGCTGTTGTACAGCTCATCATGTGAGGATTGACCGCACTTGCCACGCAGCAGGCGAATGGCCGCGGGGCCACTGTAGCTGGTTGCCGAGTTGAATTGCTCAAACATGAAGTCAGCGGTTCGCAGGGCGGGGTGCTGGCTCAGTTTTGCGTATTGGAGATCTGCCCAGGACAGGGAGCAGATTTGTAGCACAAGAATGTCGAAATCGGGTTGTGAGGCGGGCGTGAACGGTGTAAGTGCCAGTTTGGACTGGCGTTCAAAGAAAGCCTTCAACACCCCGCTCGGACCGACATCCCCGGCCTCTTGGTCACGCAGTGCGGTGGTGCTTTCCTGGTCGCGTGCAACCTGCAGCTTTTTGAAATCCACCTGGCCCAGCGCCAGCAATTCTGCGGGCGACAAATTGGCACGGGCTTGTGCAAGAGGGGCAACCTGGCTTGCTTGAGTTGCCGGTGGCTGTGCACTGAAGTGAAATATGGCCCATTGCCAGGCGCCCAAGGCCACAAGACCTGCGAAAACCCAGGTGCTCAGGCGCATGTAACGGTCCACGGCTCGCACCAGCAGCAGTGCAAGCAGAATGGTCCAGATCATCCAGGTGGGCACGGTGCGTTTGAACAGCTCCCACAGGTATTCGGACGAAAATCCGAACAGGGCGCGTATCTGGTCGAGCAATGCAAGTGACACCACCAGGCCCAGCTCATGCAGCAAAAGCGCAATTGCCGGCAAGGCAAACACGGCATACCTCAAGAGCTTGAGCAGGCGTTTGTGTTGGTACAGCGCCGGGTTGCTCAACAGCAGCAGACCAAACAGCACAAGGTTGAGCCACGGGTTCAGCACCAAGAAGCCTGCCATGTGCAGTGCAAATTTGATGATGAAATAAAGGTTCCAGATCAACACGGGCTTATTGCTCCCAGGGGGCGGTCTCCCGCCGGTTACCCATCACGCCGCGCGCCACCGCCTGGCCCAGTTGCCTCAGCCACGCAAACAGTCGCACATAGCCCACCATGCCTTTTTGGAAAACGTCTTTCAGGCCACCCAGCGCGCGATCCCGGCGTTCATCTTCCTGCCAGTTCAGCCAGGCGTCGGCCCGTCCAAAAGTGCATTGAATCAATTGCATTTCCTGCTCGGGTGTGAGGTTGCTGAACACGGCCTCCACGCGCCCGTGCGTGTTGAAGTTAACTTTGGCCGGAAACAGAAACTCGCGGTCCCCCCTGTGTAGCCCCACTTGCACCTGGCTGAATTCGCGGATGCGCGCTGTGTCCGGCACATTCAGGGTGAGTCCGGCT
>DASUEC010000139.1:0-2787 GCA_036275255.1 Limnobacter sp.
AACATGTTCAAACCACGCAACACATCGAGGCGATGTGCCTCATTCTCTGGCATTGGGACCATGGCCATGCGCGTCTCCTGGATTGGGTTTTTGTAAGTATTTTGACGATCTTATCCAGAGGCACGATGCGCAGGCAAGCGCGCAAATGCCAACAATTGTCACGGGCAAGCGGCGGGCGTCCCCTTCACCTCAAAGGGTCGCGACACGCCTTCAAATCGTTGTGGCGAAGTGGAGCCTTGGGACATGGCACTGCCCTGGTGTGCCAGGCGGTAAGTGCCAGGTTGTGCATTTTTCGGGATTCGCCAAATGATTTCTGCTTCTGACACTGGCGAGGGCAAGAACTGTGGCCGTGGCTGCGAGCTTTTCCACAAAAAAGTGGTTTCTGGATCCCGGTCGGTGGCCACCACTTCCCATTGGCCATCTGTCCCTTTTCGCTCCACCCTTAAAAAGGTGTCGTCAGTCAACAAATCATTGTTGGGGTCGGCGGTGCGAAACACCGCGATTGCCGTCTCTCCGAGCTTGTAACTCTCAAGAGGCTCTTGCACCAGTGTGCCAAATCCAGCCATGGCAAAGTCCATGACGTTGAGCGGCGCCACTTGCCGCAGCGTGGGTGCCTTGCGCGGCGCGATAGGGCCAGGGTCCACCGGTTTGCCTTGGGCCATGCCCAAGGCCAAACGACGCATTTCTTGCTGAACAACCGCCAAGCTCCACGGGCCGAACTGGTTGGACGCGCCTTCATAACCCTGCACGGCATATTCTTCTCGGGTGGTGAGGTAATTCACAAAGTCATTGGACAAACCATTGATGACCACGTGATCCACTCCATCAGCCTGCAAAGCCTCCAGCACGGTTTGCCGAATACGCCGCCCCGCCATGGTGGTGACTTCCCAAGGAATGGCCACGATGGCCAAGTTGCCAATCCGGACCAATTGGAAAGGCAAAATGGTGGGAGACACATTGACTGGTGGGCCAAAGAGCAAAAACACCGGCTTCTCGGCCTGGCACTGCAAATTGAGGGCGGCCAACTTGGGGGCCTGGCAACCCAGGGCGTAAGCAGCCGATTCGGTGGGTACTTTGCCAGCCATCGCCACTTGCAAATCATTCACCAGCCCGTTGATGTTATCGCCGCTGTTTTGACAGGTCACGCCCATGCGAGCATTTTTGCCGATGTCGCCCGGTGCAGCACCACGCCCACCAGCCAAGAATGAATATCCGAGTGAGGGATTGCAGGTCTCCTTGATGCTGGTATCCAACTCAGGCGGGTGCTGGAGGGATTCGATGATCACAGGATCGGTGACCTGCATGGCATCCATTTTGACCATCCCAAACCGAAAATCAACCCCACCAAGCAAAGGCCTATTGGCCGTTTGATACAGCCTAAGCGCCTGGGCCAGTTGTGCGGTGCCATTGGCCACTGTCAGTGGATGACGTTCACCGGGGTGAGCATCCGCCAGCAATTTGGCATAGCGCTGGTTTTGCTCGGCCGGTTTGCGGTGCCACAAAAATGAAAACACGTCCCCAGAATCGCTTTGCTGGAAGCTGCTTACAAATGGCTCCGCATCGTTGTTGGTCATCATGCGTTCCCACACAAACATGGCGTAGCCCTTGTTGTCGCCACTGATGGGTTCTCCAAATTGGCCTAACAGGTTGTCGGACGTGGGGTGCACAGCAAACCAGTTCATGCTGCCCACCTGTTTGCCATTGTTGCGAACAAAACGAAGCAAGGTCATCAGACGATTGGTATCAAGGTCATTCCCATCCACGTCTTGATAACGCGCCCGCTCAGCAACCGGATTGGCCCGGTAAACCTCTGGCGCACGCGAGACGTTGGCGCCCAGCAACTCCCCTTCGGCAAACCCGATTTCACCGCTGCTGTCGGACCGCTCCAGATTCGCATGGGCTTGCTGTAGGGCTTGCACAATGCCATTCACAATCACATCAAAGGCCTGTTGATCAAATCCGAATCGAAAAAAATTGTAGGCCTCATAATGCGAGTAGCCACCAGGTCCAGAGTGGGTGTGGGTTGCACTGATAAGAATGTTGTCGGCAGCATAGTTGCGCATGAGCGCAGGGTCTGTGCGAACCTGGTCGAGCACCGCATCGCGCACAGCCCCAAACACCATGCCCGTGTCGGTGAGCACGATGGCCACCCGCTTTTGATTACAAGGCGACTCCACCACAAAGGCGCGGGCAAACTGGCGCATGTGGATACCGATGGCGTAGTTGTCGATGTTCTCATTGCCCATCAAGATCTTTCCGCCAGAAGGGCCTGTGATGTCGGCACGTGCCGCGCCAAATCGAAAGGCGCGATTACCAGCACAATCGCCCTTGGCCGGCGTTGAATTCGCTGCCTGCCGCATGGCGTCTGGCATGGCTGGCTGTTGAGCCCCTTTGCCATATTCCAACAGTCGACTGGACTGCACACATTGCTGCGCGGTCACCACCATGGCGTCTTGCGGTTCAGTGCGTCGCGTGGCATCCCCGGAGTTGTCGTCCTTGCCGCAAGCCCAAAGGCCCGCACACAACACCACCACCCAAGTCTTGGGATATCTACCCACAAGCCACCTCCCCGTGTCTGTCTCGTGCGATGATTGAATTTGACGTTTTGGAATTTGCGCACGTCTTCCATGGTGCCCAATCCAGCAGAATTAATCATCATGAATTCACGCCAAAAGACGATGAAGGCACGCCAAACCACGCAGCAGCCCAGGCCGTCTCTAGAACCAAGCACCCAAGCCTCGTGGGCGCTGGGGATTGTTGAGGCGCTCGAGAATGCAGGCCAACAGC
>DASUEC010000140.1:0-3060 GCA_036275255.1 Limnobacter sp.
CCACATTGGTACTCCAAAACGAAACATTCATCAAATGGAAGCCCACAGTGCTTTATCTGGCCATGGCTGGTGGTTTTTTGATCGCCTATGCATTCAAGAAAAACCCCATCGAGTTGATGATGAAAGGCCAGGTGAACCTGCCTAATCACGCCTGGGTCACCCTGCTTTGGGCTTGGGTGGGTTTTTTTGTTCTGATGGCAGTGCTTAACATTGCTGTTGCCTATGGTTTTTCGACCGAAGTCTGGGTGGACTTCAAGCTGTTTGGCTCCTTGGGAGCAACACTGATTTTTGTTTTTGGTCAGGGTTTTTACATGTCCCGGCACATGCAAGGCGATGATGCAAGCGATGGAAAACCTCGTGGTGAGGCAGGCCAATGAGCATCACGGCAGAGCAGCTGCGGGCTCGACTCGAGGAAAGGCTGCAAGCGCAGGTGGAAGTGGTGGACGAATCGCACCTCCACGCCGGCCATGCGGGCGCACGCGAGGGTGGGCGCCATTTCCGCGTCAAAGTCTGCACCACCCAATTCGCGGGCTTGCGCACTTTGGCCCGCCATCGCCTCGTGTATGATGCTGTATCAGACTGGATGAAAAAAGAAATCCACGCCTTGGCCATCGACGCGGCCGACACCCCGAATTAATCCCTTTTCTAGAGACACAAGGTTTTTCAAGTATGTTTAATCGAACACTCAAAGCAAGCACACTGGCACTCGCCGTATCTTTTGGTGGCATTGCGTTTGCCCAAAATGCAGCGCTGGTCAACGGTCAGTCCATACCCAGCGAATTGGTTGACTACATCATGGCTGAACAAGCGAGGCGCGGTCAGGAAGCCACGCCCGAAATGCGGGCCACAATCCGCCAGGAGCTGATTAATCAGGAAGTGCTCAAGCAAGAGGCAATCAAGAAGGGCCTGTCCAGCAAGCCTGAGGTCAAGTACCAAGTGCAAATGATGAATCAGGCCATTTTGGCCAATGCCCTGCGTGAAGATTTTTATAAAACCACCAAGCTTTCAGACAAAGAAGTACAAGACGCATACGCGAAAATCGCCCAGCTGATGGGCGGCAGTGAATACCGCGCTAGCCACATTCTCGTAGAAACCGAAGACCAGGCCAAGGCCATCATCGGGAAACTGGGCAAGGGTGCCAAGTTTGAAGACCTTGCCAAGGCCGAATCCAAAGACCCAGGCTCTGCGCCAGCGGGCGGCGATCTGGACTGGGCCAACCCCAACAGCTTTGTGCCGGAGTTCTCTCAGGCAATGGTTGCACTCAAAAAAGGCGAGTACAGCAAAGCCCCTGTGCGCTCACAGTTTGGTTACCACGTGATTTATCTCACCGATGTGCGCGAGTCCAACCCACCCAAGCTTGAGGAAATTCGTCCACAGCTTGAGCAGCGCATGATCAACGACAAATGGGAGACTTACCAAGAGAAGCTCCTGTCCAGCGCCAAAGTCAAATGAGGCAGATTACGCCCTGAGCACAAAAACGGCCACCCGAAGGTGGCCGTTTTGTTCTGTGGTTCAAAACAACTGCGCAAGCGGGCTGGTATCAGGCGTGTGCGAGGCGATCAATGCACGCTTGATAGGTGTAGCTTTGCTGCAAACCTTTCCAATCTTGGTGCTGGTGTGTACCCCGGAGGCGAGCCAAACGGCGATGCCTCACCTCGCCCTGCAACTTAACCTCGGGCACCGGCTGTGTAATCAGCGTGTGTATATCGTCAAAATTGTTGCAGCTCAACACAGCATCACACCCAGCCCGAAGGGCTGCACTGGCGCGAGCCCGGATGTCCCCTTCCCCATGTGCACCCACCATGTCCAGGTCGTCGCTGATCACAGCACCGTCAAATCCAAGCTTGACCCGCAACACATCCTGAATCCAGAACGACGAGAAACAGGCTGGTTTGCTGTCCACCTCGGCATACACCACGTGTGCGGGCATGATGCTGGCCATGTTCAAGGTTGAATTGAGCTGATAGGGCAAGGCATCAAGCTTCAGGATGTCGTTGAGCGGTCGGGAATCTTGCGGCAAAGCCAAGTGGCTGTCCAGCTTGACCCAGCCATGCCCCGGGAAGTGCTTGCCACACGCTTGCATGCCCGCCAGGGCCATTCCATTCATGAGCGCACCGGCTAGGCGCGCCACCATGCGGGGGTCTTGCCCAAAAGAACGGTCCCCAATGATCTCACTGTTGCCCCAATCGAGGTCCATGACCGGCGCAAAGCTCATGTCAATGTCGCACGCGCGCAATTCAGCGGCCATCACATAGCCAGCTTCACGCGCCAGTTGAAGACCATCATCGAAATCCACCTCGGCCCGCTTGCCGATGGTTCGCATGGAGGGAATCAGGGTAAATCCATCTCTGAAGCGCTGGACTCGCCCCCCCTCGTGATCCACAAACACGGGCTTGTGTTGGCCTCCGTTGGCGCGTATGGATTTCACCAGCTCAACCAGTTGGCCTTTGCTTTCAAAATTGCGAGAAAACAAGATGAGACCACCCACAGCGGGATCTTGAATATGCTCGATGTCCTCTTGAGAAAGTGTTAATCCCGTTAAACCAACAATAAATGGGCCCAGCATGGTGTCTTCTATTCCTTCGTTATGGTTGTATGGGTACTGCTCAGTGGGTTAAAAATGATCACGGTGGCCATTGCATACTGAGTCTCGTCTGCAATCGACACCTCCGCATGTGCCAAGCGGGCATCAAGCCAAGCCCGAAGACGTTCAGAGTACCGCATGGCAGGTTTTCCTGTTGTGAGGTTCAAGATTGACACATCCTGAAAAGAAAAGGATTCCCCAATGCCGGTGCCCATCGCTTTGGAAAACGCCTCCTTGGCCGCAAATCGCGTGGCCAGGTAAAGCGTCCCGCGTGACGCAGCCCGTTCAGAACGACGCTCATATTCAGCAATCTCTTCCGGGGTCAACACGCGTCTAACAAAGCCCTCATGGCCTTTGCGCAACAAAGCCTCAATGCGCCCTACCTCAACGATGTCACAGCCCAAGCCGATGATCATTGCGTGTGTCCTATCGTGTGGCGATTGGTACCAGCACGCCCCATTCAACGGGGGCGAACC
>DASUEC010000141.1:0-2197 GCA_036275255.1 Limnobacter sp.
AACCCCAACGCTGGCTGACACACGGATCCCTGGCGTGGTGTACTGAACAGCTTCTTGAACAGCGCCCTGAATGCGCTCACCCAGCGAATAGGCAGTGTCTGCCTTGACCTGCCCCCCGCTCAAAATTACAAACTCGTCTCCAGCCAACCGAAAAACCCGATCTTCTGTGCGCAGCCGGATGGACAGCTTGGTACAAATGCGACGCAGCAATTTGTCACCTGTGGCATGGCCCAATGTGTCGTTCACCACCTTGAAATTGTCCAGGTCCATGAAAGACAGTACAAAAGGCCTCTGCAGCGCCAATTGCTCTGAAACGGCCAAGTCCAGCGCCTTGCGGTTGAGCACTTTGGTCAAAGGGTCAGTCAGGTTTTCAGCATACAGACTTTTGGAATTCGCCTGTATTTTGGCGCTCACCCGGTAAAACTGGAGTGGCAAGACCGCAAGAAGAAACAGATTGGCGTACACAAGAGGCGACATGGTTTGCCAATGAGGAATCCAACCATACAGGGTGACCATGATGATGCCAGCCAGGCCAGTGTGTACAGCCAACACGCGAGGACCATAGCGAATGCCACGAATGAGTGCAACCACGGCCATGAGAGGGGACAGGAAAGACAAGTATTCCGGTGCAAGCGCCAGGCCGATCCCGATCAGGGGCAGGTCAAGCGGGTAGCAGATTCGCTCAAGCATCTTCCAACCCCGCTCGCGGCTGGAGATCAGCCATGCCTGCACCCACGCCAGGGTGCCATAGACAGGCAAGGCAATCATGAAGGCCATCAGGCCTGTGTCATTCGCAACAGCCCCGCCTGGCGACGCCACAAACACCACCACAAACGCCAAGGCGCAAAAACCCATGCGCTGCCGCGCACGCGACAGACTGTCGGACAGGTCAATGGGCATGTGGAGCTTTGTCATTCCATCGTTTTGCCATGAAGCGCGCAAAAAGGCATTCCCTAGAAAGGGGTATTCTAGGGTGCCTGGCAATGGTGGGCTGGGGCTAGCTCCTGTCTGCCCGGTGGGCCTACGCCATCAGGCCACCACCTCCTCCAGATCCGAGGGAATCTCGAAATCCAGCAAGCGCTCGACATTCAACACAAGCACAAACTCTTCATCCACCTTGCCAATGCCCCTCAAAAAATCGGTCCTTACCCCCGCTCCAAATTGGGGAGGTGGCGCAATGGACTCGCTGGTGATGTCAACCACGGCGTTGACCGCATCCACCATGAAGCCGACCACTTGGGTTTGCTCGCCCATCTGTGACTCCAATATCACAATACAGGTTCGTCGATTTGCTGTGGTGCCCCCCTGCCCAAACCGGGCACTCAAATCAACCACCGGGACGACCGATCCACGCAGGTTGATCACACCGCTGATGCATTGCTGCATCATGGGAACCACGGTGATCCGGCCAAATTCGATGATTTCCTTGATGCGCAGTATCTCCACCGCCAGTTTTTGGTTCCGCACCTGAAAGGTAAGGAACTGCTGACTGGCCCCATCACTCTGGGCGGCTTGCGCAATTTGCTCGTTGATGTGTTCCATGTGACCCCCGATTAAAACTCGTCAAAGTTGTCGAATCCCTCTGCGTTGCCTGGTGCATGATGGCTTTTGGATGCAGGATTGTGCCGTGGTGCTGTTGCGTTGCCAGAACCCCGCTTGTTGCCAGTGTCGAAGAAACTCATGGCATTGATCAACATGCTGGCCTGCCCACTCATCTCTTCAGCCGTGGCGGCCAACTCCTCAGAAGCCGCCGCATTTTGCTGGGTCTGCTGATTAAGGTTCATCATGGCCTGATTGATTTGTGCCACGCCATTGGTCTGTTCATTGGAGGCAGCAGTGATCTCTTGCACCAGATCGGAAGTGCGATTGATTGCAGGCACCATCTCCTCCAACAAGGCACCAGCACGCTCGGCCTGTTTCACACTGCTGCTGGCCAGGTCGCCAATTTCCTGAGCAGCCACCTGACTGCGCTCAGCCAGCTTGCGCACCTCGGCCGCAACCACCGCAAAACCTTTTCCGTGTTCACCGGCGCGAGCGGCCTCGATGGCTGCGTTCAAAGCCAGCAGATTGGTCTGGTAGGCAATGTCATCCACAATCCCGATTTTGTCAGCAATCGCCTTCATGGCGTTCACTGTTTCCGTCACCGCGCGCCCACCTTCCTTGGCTTCCTCGGCCGCCTTGGTGGCAATCTGATCCG
>DASUEC010000142.1:0-7131 GCA_036275255.1 Limnobacter sp.
GCCATGGCCACGTGCCTGGGGGTCACGCTGGGCCTGCTGTGTGGCCGGTTTGCCTTGTTCCGCGGCCTCATGTTTCCTGCACTGGAGGTGTTGCGGCCCATCCCTGCGATTGCCTGGGTGCCCATTTCCATCATGTTGTGGCCCACCACCGAAAGCAGCATCGTCTTCATCACCTTCATCGGCGCCTTCTTTCCAATCTTCATCAACACCATGGCTGGCGTTAAAAGCGTGGACCCTGTGTTGCTGCGTGCCGCGAAAAGTCTGGGCGCCAGCGAGTTCACCATGCTCAGCAAGGTGATACTGCCAGCGGCCTTGCCCAATGTGTTCACGGGGCTGGCGGTTGGCATGGGGGTGGCTTGGGTGTCGCTGATTGCTGCCGAAATGATCTCCGGGCAGTTTGGTGTGGGTTACTTCACCTGGGAGGCCTATTCGCTCATTGAGTACCCCAACATCGTGCTGGGGATGATTGTGATTGGCGTGTTGGGTTTGTTGTGCAGCGGCGGCATCTTGCTGCTGGCGCGGCTGCTGATGCCCTGGCAGCACGTGGCTGTTTCTGGAGGTGACAAATGAACAACACAGCAAAAAAACCTGAGGGTTGCATCGAGCTGAGCAATGTGCAGGTCAACTTCATACAAAACGGCGCGCGTTTTGCCGCTGTTCAGGACGTGTCTCTCCATGTGCAGCCTGGGGAGTTTGTCTCGGTGGTTGGGCCTTCCGGCTGTGGCAAAAGCACGCTGTTGAACATTGTGGCCGGGTTCCTGAAGCCCAGCGATGGTCTGGTCACCATGGATGGGCAAGCCATTCATGGCCCCAGCGCCGAACGCGGTGTGGTGTTTCAGCAGTACTCCCTGTTCCCTTGGTTGAAGGTGCGGGAGAACGTGGAGTTTGGCTTGAAGCTGCAGGGCATGGCACGTCACGAACGCGAGAGCAAGGCACGCACACTGTTGGGTTTGGCAGGCCTGCTGCCTTTTGAGAACCATTACCCCGAACAGCTCTCCGGCGGCATGAAGCAAAGGGTGGGCATTGTGCGCGCGCTCGCCACAGGCCCCCGCGTGTTGCTGATGGACGAGCCCTTTGGTGCGCTGGATTCCCAAACCCGCGTGGTGATGCAAGAAATCCTGACCCACATGTGGCAGCAATGGAAAATCTCGGTGCTGTTCATCACACACGACATTGAAGAGGCCATCTTTCTTTCCGACCGCGTGTACGTGATGACAGCCCGACCGGGAAAGATCAAGGCCGAAATACCGATTGATCTGCCTCGGCCACGCAATGCCGCCATGACCGCATCGCCAGTGTTTACCGCTTTGCATCGCCAGCTTAAAAGCCTCATTCGCGAAGAGAGCCTGGCCGCCATGGGCGGAGAAATTGACCCCGCCACCCTGGGCCAGGCTTGGCATTTGGGTGAGCAGGGCATGGAGACCTTGCGTTGAACCGCGCTGCCGTGTTGCCTGTGGCCATCACCGATCAGCGCGCCTCGCAGGTGCTGCGGATTGAGTGGGCCGACGGTGAGGTCAGCGAATTGGCCCACAGCATGCTGCGCCAGCGGTGCAGGTGCGCCGAATGTGTGGCAGGGCAGCGTGCCGGCAAGCCCCTGGCCCCAGGCAGCGCCATCACGGCCATTGAACTGGTGGGCGAGCACGCCCTGAACTTTCACTTTGCAGATGGCCATGCGCGGGGCATCTTCCCCTGGGCCTACCTGCGCGAACTTGGAGTGGCATCATGAGCAATCTGGCTTTGGAAACTGTTCTGGAGGTGCGTCACTGGAACGAATCCCTGTTCAGCTTTAAAACCACGCGCAGCCCCGGCTTGCGCTTTCACAACGGTCACTTTGTGATGATCGGCCTGCAAGCTGAAGGCAAGCCCCTGCTGCGCGCCTACAGCATTGCAAGCGCCAACTATGAGGAGCATCTTGAATTTTTGAGCATCAAGGTGCCTGATGGTCCGCTCACCTCCCGGCTGCAACATCTGAAACCCGGCGACCAACTGATTGTGGGTCAAAAGCCGGTCGGCACGCTGGTGATTGACGACCTGAACGATGGCCGCAACCTTTACCTGCTCGCCACAGGCACTGGCCTTGCGCCGTTCATGAGCATCATTCGCGACCCCGAGACTTACGACCGCTTTGAAAAAGTGGTGCTGGTGCACGGTGTGCGCACCGTCAGCGAACTGGCCTATTCGGACTACATCCGTGAAGAGCTGCCCAGGCAGGAATACATTGGCGACCTGGTGAAAGGCCGCTTGCTCTACTACCCCACGGTGACCCGCGAACCCTACCGCAACCGTGGCCGCCTGACCGACCTGATGCAAAGCGGCAAATTGTTCGATGACCTGGGCTTGCCAGCGCTCAACGCTGCGCACGACCGCGCCATGATCTGCGGCAGCCCGAGCATGCTGGAGGACACCTGCAAGCTGCTGGATGCCAAGGGCCTGAAAATCAGCCCACGCCAGGGCGAGCGCGGGGACTATGTGATTGAACGGGCGTTTGTGGAGAAGTAGCCCGCTTCATTGCGTGTGGTGAGGGCGATGTCGTCATTGTCGTCTCCTTCGTTCCACGCCCCGGTACAACAGCCACCCCGCCGCCACGCTGACGGCCCAGGTTGCCACAAATGCACCAGCCATGTGGGCCACGCTGTGCAAGCCCAGTGCAAGCACCACTGAACTGGCCAACACGGCAACGCCGTAGTGGATTAAAAACACCGAGTAAGAGATATCCCCAAGCCAGCGCAGGGGGCCTTGCGCCAGCCTTGCAGCGAGGTGTTCCAGGCGTGCGCTGTGCATCAGCAGCACCGCCACTGCACCCGTGAGCAGCAGGCGCTCGCGCCATTCAATCCAAAGGGCCACCCCCAGCATGGTGGCCACCAGCAGGGTGCCCGGCAGCGTCTTGCGCTCCACTTGCGCCCAATGGGCCACCACACCCAGGCCATACGATCCAAAAAAATACCAGGCCCATTCGTCATGTCCGCTGTGCCGGTTGTACCACCACAGGGAGGCCATGGTCATGGCTGTGGCAATCAACAACACGGTGTGGTTTGCTTGCAAGCCCTTGGGCCATGCAAGCTTTTGGCTCAGCCAGCCCGCCAGCATCAGCATGGCGTACAGTTGCAGGTCGATGGCCACATACCACACCCCGGCAGAGAGGGCTTCCACCTCCACAATGTCGTGCAGCAAAAACACATGCGCCAGCACCTGGGCCACGCTCGGGGGCTCGGCGATTTCGGCGTGCATGGCAATGTGGCTGGCCAGCCAGTTGAACAAAACGGCCACGGCAATGGCCACCCAAAACGGCTTGGCCAAGCGAAGGAAGCGCTTTTTAAGCAGCTGCCAGGGAGCAAGCCCCCGTTGGTTTTGAAGCATGCCAAACAGGGATTGGCTGGCCAGGTAGCCACCAATCACCAGGAAGATTTGCACCATGTAACGGCCTTCGTCAGCCACCCAGCCCAGCACCGTGGGCCAGGCCTGTTGCAGCACCGGCGACATGGGCGTGTACAGGAGCAGGTGGTGAACCACAATGATTTGTGAGGCAAGGGCCTTGAGCAGGTCGATGGTGGAGTTGCGCACGCGGGTATTTTTGGGCTGTGGGTTAGGGGGGCGATGGCAAGGCCCCCGACGCTTGCAGATGTTCGCGCAATATTCGGCGAATCTCCACAATGGCCTCGGGCGTTTCCTGCACACTGTGCCAGGAGGGCACCACCAGTTCAGATTCCGCCCCGTCTAAATAGGCGCTGGCATAGGGCACCACGCCATCGCTGCTGGCCGCCAGGGGCACTTTTGGGGTGTTGTTGCCCATCACCGAGTGGTACTTCACGCGGGCTGAGATGGGCAATTTGGCCGATTGGCGCACAAAGGGGTCGTGATCGCTGAGGTTGCTGATGCTGTTGAGATTGCCGGTCAGAGGCACGTCACTGGCGGAATCGGGGTTGACCAACAGCTGGGCAATTTCGCCCACCCGGCCAAGCACCGTGGCAGGCAGGCGGATGAGGCCCGACACAAAACGCGCGAATCGGTTTTCTGCCACAGGTGTACCCCGGTGAGGCGCAGCAATAAAAACGGCGCGAGTGACCTGAGGCACCGGCTCAAACAGCACGTAGGGCCCCAGCTTTTGCTTTAGCCGGGCTTCGCGGTCTGGGCTCACATCGTATCGGTCCAGGAACGATTCCCAGAGCCGGTCCCCGGAGCTGCTCACCATCAGGCGGGCCAGCACACCACCCATGCTGTGGCCAATCAGCACCATGTCGCGCGAGGCGAGCCGCCTGCCCTCGGGGTCGAAAGTGCTCAGGGTGGACTGCAAAGCATCGCGTATGGCCCGGTTGTTGAAAGCCAGCGGCAGGTTGGTGGGGTAGTAAACCTGCCAAATCTGGAAGTTGTCGCGCAGGGCGTTGTCGCCCAGCACCTCGTTGGCGACGTTCACCCAGGCCTCCGGGCTGCTGGCCAGGCCATGGAGCATCACCACAATGCGGCGGTTGGGGTCAAAAGGCTGCATCAGGTAAATGCGGGGCTTTTCGAAAGTTTCACTGCGTCCAATGAGCGTGAGCAGGCTTTCTTGCGCAAAACCCGAGCGCGCCAGCCAAAGCCCATACCCTGCGGTGAAATTGGCCGCCAAGGGCACGCGGATGCCGCGCACATCAACACGCTGGGATTTGTAGGGGTCGAACCCGGCCAACTCGGCCTGTTGGGTGGAGAGCACTTCGTCCAGGCTGCCGCCCGGGAAGTGCAGCATGACCGTGAGTGAGGGGAAGGGGGTTTCGCTCCAGCTCACATCCGGTGCCTCGCGCTCAAGCACTTTGTCGGCGAACACGGCCACCAGCTCTGCACCCAGACCATCCCGCCGGTATTGATTGCGCAGGCCGTTGAAGGTGAGCGATGAGGCAGCAACCAGCTCCTTGGGCAGGGTGTCCTTGCGGCTCAGGGTAAGCCCGGCGGTGCTGCCTTTCACCACCCAGGGGTCGAACTCCAGGGTGTAGGTGCTTTGTTCCGGGACCGATTGCTCCAGTGCGTCTCGATAACGGTTGAACAGACCCACCACGGCCTGTTGGGTGGCAAAGTTGTAGTAGTCGCGCACTTGAGCCTGACGGTCTTCCATGGCCCGCAGGTCGGGGGTGCGGCCCGTAAAAAACAGATACGCATACGCGTGCCGGGCGCTCTCCAGGTACGCCTGGAGCACCTGGGCCTTGAGGGCGTTGTTGGCTGGCTCCAGCTTGGTGGCCTCTTCCAGGCGCAGGGCCTCGCGCAGCCACAGCTCAGACAGCGCGGACATGCGTTGCTCGTCAACCAGACCCAGTGTTTCTTTGAGGATGGTTTTGCAGGTCTCGAAACTGGCCTTGCAGCGCTCGTCGTCAATGCCCACCACTTGCAATGCCGTGCGGGCAGAGCTGCTCAGTTCGCCAGTGGTGATCACGTCGCCGCGGCGGTTGCTCAGGTACTCTTGCGTGCTCACTGAGCCCACGCTGACCATGGCGCAACCTTGCAAACCCAGGCACAGGGCAAGCAAGCGCAACAGTTGTCCGCTGGTGCGGGTAAGTGGTGGCATAAATCCGTGGCGCAATGCGGTTTTTAAAACCCGATCATCATGCCACTGTATTGCTGCGCCGCAAGAGCTTTGGAGGACTCTTTCTATTTTTGCGCATGGCCAGGCCTATACCGGCCATCAGGATCATGGCCAGCAAAACCGCAGTGACCAGTGCAATGTTCTGGGTGTTGCGGCCCAGTGGCTGCAAAAAATTCCATTTGTGCAGCATCGAGAAGGTCCAGGTTTCCGCGCGGCTGCTGTGTGGTTTGGTGTCCACCAATGCACCAGTGGCCGTGTCGACAAAAACACTGGCATGAAGTGGCGCGCCATAATCGAGTTGCCAAACGGGCAGGCGCTTGTTTCGAAAATCATAATCCCCGCCAAAGCGTGTAATCAGGCGTGTGCCTTGAAGGGTTTGATCACTCAGGCCGGTGAAATGCTGGCCAAGACGCAAGGCGTACTCACGGTCGCCGTTGGGCCACACTTGCCCATCTTGAGCCCGCAGGTACACCGCCGGGCCTGTGGGAGCTACACCGTCGAAACGCGCATTGCGCATGGCTGAAGGCGTGGTGATTGCCTGCCCGGGTTGCATGGGTGTGGCCAGCCGGTACAGCCATTGGCCAGGGCTTGGCCCGCTGGCTGGCAGGTACACCAATGACAACCCTTGAACGTCAATGCCCTGGGTGATGCGCTCCCATTGGGTGTGCAAGGCGGCAAGGTCCGCAGGACCGGGCTTTGCGGTTTGCATCCGCAGGGGGCTGGTGTGTGTGGGCCAGCCGTGGGTGAACAGGTGTAGGAGTCCGCTTAGCGACAGGGCGGCCACAGGCAAAAAAAGCACGTAAGCCGCTTTTCGGTGAACGCTGCGAGCACCTGTGAGGCTTTGGCGACGCCGCAACAACACCAGCATCACCAGGCCACTGAGTGACAACAGCGCCAGCGCACCAACCAGCGTGGCCATGGCTGCAACCCGCGCTGATTCGCCTTGCACAGGCATCCAGCTCCAGGTGTGCAACCACTGAAACCATTGTTGGGCAGCCTGCTTGGTGTGGTCGGTGACTGCGGTGATGGCGGATGTTTCAGTGTCGATGTAGGCCCGCAAACCATCTGGGCGATCAAACTGAACGCGGTAAACCGGCAGAATCCGATTCACCTCGGGGTACTCGGCGGTGAATGCGTTGATTCGGGTAACCTCGCTCCGCGTGTCGCTGGGCAGCTTTAAATAATGCCTCGCCAGAAAAGCGGCCTGTTGCGCATCGTGATCGGGCAATTCTTCCCCGGTGTTCAGGTTGAAATAGCGCCTAGGCTTGTGCGTGTCTTCTGTGATTTGAAGAAGGTTTTGATGCTCGCCAACCACCACACGCATGTTCTGCAGTGTCGCAATGCCGGCGTTGGCCAGCATGCGGTCCAGTGGGGCAGTCGCTGCCATCTGGACGGGCCGCTGTGGGGGCATGAACGTTGCAGCCTGAGCACCGAAGGTGGTGATCCAGGGGTGCAGCAGACCTGACAGGCCCCAAATCAGCAGTGCGCACGCCGCCAGGTAAGCCAGTGTTGCATGGAGCCGCATGGCGTGTCTGTTGAATCGGCCGCGAAAGGCGAGGGTGGTGCTCATGGCTTGTTGCGTT
>DASUEC010000143.1:0-6184 GCA_036275255.1 Limnobacter sp.
AAGTCTTGAACAGTGTGAAGCTGAGCATGAACCAAACCAAGCAAAGCAAAGAGAAGATCACCACCCTGGTTGGCGAAATTGGCAAGGTGGAAAATGCTGTGCAGCACATGTCCAGCAGCGTGGGCGAATTCATTCAAGCCACCAAGAAGATCACCACCATGACCGAAGAAATTCGCCAGATTGCTGATCAAACCAATCTCTTGGCACTCAATGCAGCCATTGAGGCAGCGCGGGCTGGCGAACAGGGTCGAGGATTTGCTGTGGTGGCCGACGAGGTGAGAAAACTGGCGGAATTGAGCTCATCCTCGGCCATGAAAATTTCTGAAACAACCGAGGAGCTCAACGACCTGGCGCAGGTCGTTGAGGGTGCTGTTCACGACGGCATGAATTCAATCACGAGTTCCAGGCAGCATGCTGATGAGGCGGTTCAGTCGATTGTGCAAACTGAGCAACAGGCACAGCTTAGTTTGAATGAGGTGCAAAACATCGTGGGCAGTGTGGATGAGCAGGTGAATGCCTCAGAGCTTGTCTCCAAAAACCTCAGCAGGATTGTGTCGATGATGGACAGCAGCGAGAAGGCATTGACAAACAATTTGGACAACACCCGTTCAATTTCAGAGGTGGCCGGCCTGCTGGAAGGCGCCGCCACCAAGTTTAAACTTCAAGCGTGATGTTGCCCCGGGGGGGTCAATAGGCGGCTTTGTATGCAGCGCCCACCACCGTGCCTCGGATTCCCGATTGGCCCAGGGTTGTCGACAGGTGAATGTTGAACACCCCTTTGCCCATGGGCTTGCTGGCTCCGAGGGATAGCAGTTGAAAGTTGTCATCGGGCCTGGGAGCCAGAACGGTGGCCAATGTGCCCGCATTGGGGCCCATCCGTATTTTCAGGTCGTCCTTGTTGCGGTCTGTTTCAATGGAATAACGCAGGTGTGGGCGCCAGCCTCCTTCGGAGCTGGGTGTGTGGGTGATTAGCAGACCCAGACTCACGCGCTTGGCTTTGTAGCGGGTGTCTCCAAAACTCAGGCTGGCGGCCCCGCTCGACTCATCATAGCCCTGCAAGCCAATGGATTCCTCGGTGTAGGCCAATTGTGGGTTGACCGTCCATCCCAGGGGCAAGCCATGCACACTCCCCACACCCAGGCGCACGGAGTTGTACTCGCCTTGCGTGTTGCCGTTGTAACGCTCGGTCGATGGGCCCAAAGTGAATTGGCGGGTGATGTTGTAGTCGAGTGCCCCAACCGCAAGCGCCGCATTGAGGTAAAAGGATTTTGACAGTGCCACTGTGCTAAAAATTGTGCCCAGAAGAAGATCGTTCTTGAATGATCCGCCATCGTTGCCGAGTTTGGTTTTTGCACGGTCAATACTCAGGCCAAAGCCCAGCAGCGCGTTGTTGGCCACCATGCGATCGGCGCCGATTTTCAGCACCTGAGTGTCGGTCTTCAAGCCCGACTGGATTTGCTGTTTCGCGAGTTCGAATTGACCTGCGTCCACCCCGCCATACCACTGGGTGTTGCCGACCGGGCGCAAACTGGCTTTGCCGCGCGAGGTGTCGTCGATCAAGGCAAGGGCGCTCAAACGATTTTCCAGGCCAAGGGCGTGCTGACGTATGGGTGTGAGTGGTGCCACGGCCAATACGCCATTCAGGCTGGCGGCTTGCAGCCCAGCAAAGCCTGCTTCACCAAACAGGCGCTGGGCTGCTGCGGTGGGATGCACGCCATCTGCGAAAATTCTCTGCTCACTGTCGGCGCTGGCGTTGATGCCCTGAATGCATGTGAGGCTGGTGTTGAAAAAGGTGTCCGGGTTGGTGCCGCCATTGTTGCCACAGGCTGGTTGCATGGCTGAGGGGGATGTGAAGCCGTAGCGTGCGGGGTTGGCAATGACTGCGCCGAGCAATTTGTTGGCATCCACCACCACAGCACCTTTGGCGGCGGCTGCAGCGCCGAGTGTGTTGTTGAAGCTGGCCGACAGCGCGTTGAGCAGTGCGATGGATCCTGGTGCAGGGGTTCCGCTCACGGAGCCGTCCTCGATGATTTGTGCCAACGGTGTGCTGCCAAGATTGGGCACGGTCACCACCACAATATTGCGCGCGCCAGCGGCCTTCAGCCGGTCGATTTGCGCAAGCAGTTCGGTTGCAGCCAGTGACATGTTGGCCACTGCTGTTTGGGGGGTGATTGCATTGGCAGCAACCGAGGCAAACTGCACAAAGCCGTCGTTGGAGCCTGCCCACAGGGCCAGCAGGTCGTTGTTGCGAAGGCTGCCGACATCGGCCAACAGGCGGTCTACCTGTTGGGTGACCGGAAGGGTTGTAATGCCAAGCCCTGGGTTGTTGCCCACCCCTGCCGGGTTGCTGACCCGGGATCCTCCCTGTGCATAATTGCCGCCGTTGACATTGGCGTTGATGCCGTTCAGCACGTCCACATCCAGCGGGATTCCCAGCTTGCCCGCCACAACATTGGCCCAAATTTGGGCAGTGGGCGAGTTGGTGGTGAATTTCATGCGGTCTGGTATGGCGCCAGCGGGAACCCCGGCGCCCACGAGGCCCTGTGTGGCTGTACCCGTGTAGGTGCCCCCATCACTGAGGCTGTCTCCCACCACATAAAGACGATCAATCCGGAACTCGCTTGCGCCAGCATGATGGGTGTGCATGGCCAATGCACTGGCCAAAGCCAGTTTGATCACTTTCATGGTGCCCTCAGGTTATCAAGGCTGTTGTGCACAGCGTTGTAACTAAGTTGACAGGGCTGTTTCAATTGTTCAAAAAAGGGTCCGTTCAGCTCACGCCTTTTCTTTTTTCACCACCGCATACCGTTCGAGTGCTTTCTTCCTGGCCACGTCGTGTTCCACCACCGGGCGAGGGTAGGTTTGACCCAGCACCACGCCCGCCATTTGCAATTCAAAGGGTGGGCATTGGGCGGGGTTGTGGATGTGTTTGTTGGGCAGATTGGCCAGCTCGGGGCAGTATTTGCGGATGAATTTGCCGTCTGGGTCAAATTTTTCGGACTGGCTGTGCGGGTTGAAGATTCGGAAATAGGGCTGTGCATCGCAGCCGCTGCTGGCGGCCCATTGCCAGCCGCCATTGTTGGCCGACAGGTCAAAGTCGTTGAGGTGTTCTGCAAAGTATTTTTCGCCCCAGCGCCAGTCGATGCCCAGGTCTTTGGTCAAAAAGCTGGCGGTGACCATGCGCAGCCGGTTGTGCTGGAAGCCTGTTTGATTGAGTTGTCGCTGTGCAGCGTCCACCAAGGGGTAGCCGGTTTTGCCCTCACACCAGGCTTTGAACAGCGTTTGCGCTTTGTCGTCAGTGTCCCACTGGATCTGATCGTATTCTGGCTTGAAGGCTTTTTCGGCTGCGTCGGGGCGGTGGAAGATGATCTGGAAATAGAAGTCGCGCCATATCAGCTCGTTCAGCCATCCCATGGCGCCTTCACTGCCATGGAGGCGGAAGCGGTCATAAGCAGCCTTGGCCAAACGGCGAATCGAGATGGTGCCAAAACGGTTGTGCACGCTCAAATAGCTCACACCTTTCACTGCCGGAAAATCCCGCCGGTCTTTGTATTTGTCGATGCGATCAAGAAAATCTTCAAATGCATCCAGCGCTCCCTCTTCCCCGGGTTTGATCATGTCCAGCAAATTGGTGCGCTCAAACCCCATGTCTTCGAGACTTGGGGCTGGCAGCTTGGCCGATTTGGCCAAGGCGCTCATGCGGGCTTCGCTGGGGTAGGGTGTGAGGTGGAATTCATCCAGCTTTTTTAGGCATGCGTTTTTATAGGGTGTGAACACGCTGAAGAATTTGCCGCCCTGGGTCAGCACCTCGTCTTCTTCAAAAATTGCCTGGTCTTTGAAGCGGAACAGTTCAATCCCTTTGCCTTTGATTGCGGCGGCCACAGCGGCATCTCGAAGGGTGGCAGCAGGTTCGTAGTCTTTGTTGGTGAACACCGCATTGACGCCCAGCTGCGCAGCCAGGGCAGGAACAAGTTGCTCGGCGTGGCCATGCACCAGGTGCAGGTCGCCGCCAGAGCCTTGCAGCTTGCGCTTTAAGGCCATGCAGCTTTCCCAAATGAATTCCACCCGGCGGTCTGCCTTGTTGGGCAGTTTGTCCAGGATGGTTTTGTCGAACACGAAGACGCAGTGCACCTGCTGGCAGTGTTTCAGGGCATAAAACAGAGCGGCGTTGTCGTGGGTTCGAAGGTCCCGGCGGAACCACATCAAGCCTGCGGTGTACTGCCCGGGCCGGGGTTGGGTAGACAAGGGGTGATTTTCTAGGGTGGGTGCTGGCATGGTACTGCTTGTGTCGGGGTAAAACGCTCGGAAAAGGCATTACAATTTTGGCATGAGCGAGCCCCAAATTTCTACCCCCGACGAATTTAGCCTGTGCGGTCATTTTTTGATTGCCATGCCCAACATGCTGGACCCCAACTTTGCAGGGTCCGTGGTGTATCTGTGTGAACACAATGCCAGAGGGGCCATGGGCCTGGTGATCAACCGGCCCACGGATTTGGGCATTTCTGCACTGCTTGAAAAAATCGAGTTGAATGTGCAGGCCGAGCTTGCGCCCCATTTCCCGGTGATGGCCGGTGGGCCGGTGGCGGCCGAGCGGGGGTTTGTGTTGCACACGGCCCCGCTGCAATGGAATTCCTCCCTCACCGTGAATGACCGCATTTCGCTGACCACATCCAAAGACATTCTGGAGGCCGTGGCCAATGGCCAAGCGCCCGAGCGGTGGCTGATCACCCTGGGTTATGCCGGTTGGGGTGAGGGGCAGCTTGAGCAAGAGCTTGCCCAAAACGCTTGGCTTACTGTGCCCGCCAACGACGACATTCTGTTCAACATGCCGCTGGAGGATCGGTTCGCAAGCGCTTATGGCCTGCTTGGCATTGATCCTTCCCTGTTGACCGGTTCAGCGGGGCACGCGTAGAGACCATGCACAATTCAAAACCCACGTTGTTTTTGGCTTTTGATTTTGGACTTAAACGGATTGGCGTTGCGTTTGGCAATGCCCTCACCAAAACAGCCCAAGGGGTGGGTGTGGTGGAAGCGGAGCAGGATTCGCAACGGTTTGCACGCATCGAGCAGTTCATCCAGGAATGGCAACCCGAAGGCCTGGTGGTCGGGGTGCCCCGCCACCCGGATGGCAGTGACAATGAACTGACGCAACGCTGCAGCCGATTTGCCCGCCAGTTGGAGGGCCGTTTTGGCTTGCCGTGCACCACCGTGGATGAGCGCTACACCAGCGCGGTGATTGAGCAATGCATGGGGGGCGCCAAGGCCCGTGCCAACAAGGGCCGGGTAGACATGGGCAGTGCCTGTTTGATTCTGGAGCAGTTTTTTCTGGAGGGGCAATGAATCTGCCAAATCCCGAGAGTTTGTATGCGCGCCTGCGCGACCAAATTGACAAAGCCTTTCCTGACCGCAGCGAATTGGGCTTGATCGGCGTACACAGCGGCGGCGCTTGGGTGGCCGAACGTTTGCATGCCGATTTGGGTTTTGCTTTGCCTTGTGGTTTTTTGGACAGCGCCTTTTATCGGGATGATTTTTCCCAGCGCGGCTTGAAGAGCGATCCCAAACCAGCCGAGGTGCCCTTTGAGGTGGAAGGCCGAAACATTTTGTTGGTGGACGATGTTTTGTACACAGGCCGCACAACTCGGGCCATTGTGAACCATCTTTTTGACTACGGCCGCCCGGCCAAAATTGAATTGGCTGTTCTGCTGGACAGGGGCGGGCGGCAATTGCCAATTGATGCGCAGTATGTGGGCATGCATTGGCAACTCAAACCCAATGAATCGTTTGTACTCACCCGAGATGACCAAGGCGCGTTCCGCTTGGACCTGGAGGTAAAACCAATTGAATAACCCGCAACTGAACGCCGCTGGGGAGCTTATTCACCTGCTGAGCATCGAGGGCTTGCCCAAGGCGATGATTCACCGAATTTTGGACACGGCCGAATCTTTTTTGTCGGTCACCGACCGTGAGGTGAAGCAGGTGCCTTTGCTGCGCGGTAAATCGGTGTTCAATGTGTTTTTTGAAAACTCCACCCGCACTCGCACCACCTTCGAGATTGCAGCCAAGCGCCTGTCGGCCGATGTGGTCAACCTCAACATTGGTTCTTCGTCCACCAGCAAGGGCGAGAGCCTGATCGACACCATCGACAACCTGGCGGCCATGTCCGCAGACATGTTTGTGATGCGTC
>DASUEC010000144.1:0-3336 GCA_036275255.1 Limnobacter sp.
CATCTCCCTTTCCAGTTGGGGCTGGTCGGGCTTGACATCCAGAAAGTCAGTGGCAGAGTTCACCATCATGGTCACAACCAGGCTGCAAATAAGCTGCAGCGTGTGGGTGGACAATGTCGGGAAAATATTCAGGGCACGCAGATCGCTGGCCATTTCATTGGTAAAGTGCGCGATCTCGTTGCGTATTGCATTGCGCAGCGCCGGAGAACCACCAGAGCGCTCCGAACTCACAAAGCGCCACTCCAGATGATGCTGTTTCAGGTAGTTCACAAACACACTCACCGAGTGGCGGATCATGTCCTCCCCCGGCAAACTGGCCTGCCTCGCCTCCCTCAACAAACGGCGCAAGGTGATCCCCCCCTCCTCCACGAGGGCCAGGCCCAACTCGTCCGTGTTCTTGAAATGGCGGTAAAACGCCGTGGGCACCACCCCCGCCTCGCGGGTGATCTCGCGAATGCCAAGCGCCGTGAAGCTGCTGCCATGACCAACCAGGGTGAGCGCTGCCTGCATCAGGTTGTGGCGTGTTTGCTCCTTGCGTCTCACCCTCGCCTGGGATTCGTCTGCCGCGGGCTTCATGACGCCGCCTAATTTTGTTCTCATGTGTGTGCGCTTTGGTGAGAGGCCTTGGCCATCGTACTAAAAACCAGACACCATTTTACGGCTTTTCCCTATTGACTGAACAAAACCAAACCGATTAACTCCCCCTAAAGAGGGTTGGAAAAAAGTGCTAATCCATGAAATATGGGTGATGACCACTTGGAGTGACACCTTTCCAACTAACATTCCTTCGGGAGGAGATAGCCATGCCATCCAACCAAATTCTGGTGATTGAAGACCATCCATTGTTTGCAACAGGCATCAAAGACCTGGTTGAGTTTGTCGCCACCAACGCAGATATTCTTTGTGCAGCCAGCATGAGCCATGCGCGCGAACTGTGTGAGCACAACAACCCGGCGCTTATTATCACAGACCTGCGCTTGCCCGATGCAGAGGGCCAACAGGTGATTGACACCCTGACAGAACTTCGACCCAGCCTGCCCATGCTGGTGATGAGCGGCGATGAAAAGCTGCTGGCCAGCATCGAAGCCAACCAACACACGCCAACCTGGATGGTCTCGAAATCGGAAGGTTTTGAGCACACCTCGGCCGTGTTGCTGGAGGCCCTGACCCGCGCAGGTGTACAGGTGCAGTGGCGCCCCAACGCCTTGAACAACAGGCAAACAGGGGGTGAACACATCACAGGGCGGATGGGGCAAAGCACTGGCATTCAACTCACCCACAAGCAGCAGCAAGTGATGCACTACCTGGCATCCGGCCTGTCCAACAAGGAAATTGCTCGAAAACTGGACTTGTCGCCAGAAACCATCAAAACCCACCTGCGCGAAATTTTCACGCGGATGAACGTGAAAAACAGAACACAGGCTGTTAGCCTCTATCGAAAAATCCCGAGGCTAAACGCCACAGCTTTGGTATAGTTAACGACAATTAAAAATTGGCGGTGCTGCAGCCTGCAAACCGCCAACCACCTCAGGGCAAACATGTCGTATCAAATTACGCTGATGGCCATGTTGATGGGAGCGGCGCTTTATCCGTTCTTCTCCAATCACATGCCAAACCAGCGGCAAAATGCTGCCGCCGTTATTGGCTCGGTGTTGTTGGGGCTGATGGTTTTTGGTCAATTTGAGTTCTCTTCGCTCGGCCCCGGGCAGCCCCTGCACTACGCTGTGTCCCTTCTGTCTTTCCTGTTTTTTGCGAGTGCCTTTCTTAAACGTCGGCGAGGCAAGGTGCTTGCTGCCAAAATGGCGTATGGTCCTTTCTTTTGTGGCGTAGTGCTCAGCGCTGCCGATGCAATACCCAGCAATCCAGGTTTGGAGCTTTTGTTGGTGTTTGCCCAATGGGTTTGCCTGGCATTGATTGTCAAAAGTTACGGCAACCTGCCATCCATTACCCGCTACAAGGCATTGTATTTTGCTTCGCTGTATTGCCTTGTTAACGGCATGTACCACCTCACCCTGACCAGAACGCTGACAGACAACGGCAAAATGATTCAGGCGACCGGGTGGCTCACTGGGTTGTTGCTTTTGTCCAGCGTGGTTCACATGCTGTTCCAGGACTTCTCCAGAAACCGGACCAAGCGACAGTGGGAAGAACACACCAAGGTGGATCCAGAGGTGGTGCGACTGGCATTTCGGGGGCGTCGCGTCTTGAAAGACTTTCGGCATGACCTGCGCCAACCCCTGAGCACACTCGGGATTTTGGCCAGTGTAGGCAAAGCCATCTCCAAAGATCCAGAGGTGAGCACCCGGTACCAGCACATTCAAACGGCGCAAAAAGCCTTAAAGAACATGCTTGAAGAGTTTTTTGAGCAGCTCTCAGAGGCCATTCGATACCCGATCGAAGAAAAAATCGCTCCCCTCAAGCATGTGAAGATTGACGATTTACTCACCCCCTTGGTCGAAGAATACCGCATGCTGGCGCAAGGCAAAGGGCTTCAAATCCGTTATGTGCCCAACAATGCGGAGGTTCTCACCAACCGGGAAGCCTTGACCAAAATTTTGCGCAACGGCCTGGACAATGCCATCAAATACACCGAACGCGGTGGCGTGGTGGTGGGCACAAGGCGCCGGGGTGCGCAGGTTTGCCTGCAAATTGCAGACACAGGCTCTGGCATAGAAAGTGACCGCGTGGCCACGCACAACAAAGGCTGGGGCCATGGCTCAGCAATGATTCGGGAACTGAGCGAACAAATTCTTGCAAAAACCGCCTGCCGCAATCGTTACTATGGCGGGCAACTCGCTGGCTCTGTGTTCGAAGTGCTTTTGCCCGGAGACAACGACCTGCAACGGCGTAGCCACCCGGTCGCTGCAAGAAACAACTGCCTGCTGGAAGCGCGTGTGTTGGCACTCAATGAGAAAAGCCTGCAGGACGTGCGTGCGATGTTGCCAACCCAAGGCTTTGACTTGGTGCAGTTTGCCGTGTCTGGTGCATACAAAGCCTACCTTCAAGCCCTGAAACAAGGCATGGCCTCTGTGTATGTGATGTACGCCGGCACTGAAGCCGAGGTGAGCGAGGGGGAAGAACAATTGCGGTTGTTGGGATCGCTGCTGGATTTCCAGCCTTGCTGCATCCTCATCGAGAACACGACAGAGGCTGGGGCGAAATCCGTTCAATTCACACGCGAGATGATCCGGATTCCCTGCAACCCTGGCCGCAACGAGCATGGCTTATCGGTCATCCACGAGCTGTTCCCCCCCAGGGAGCCAAAAATGCATCAGCTCAAACAGCCGGGACAAGGTGACAACGCCATGGGTGAAGGTCAGTCAATCGCGCCAAGCC